>JBEKSO010000101.1:0-10922 GCA_049516935.1 Thermoguttaceae bacterium | reverse complement strand
AGGAAAAAGAAGGCACAATCGTGGCCCTTTCCGCTTTGTTGACCACCACCATGACCATGATGAAAAAAGTCATCGAGACCCTGAAAAAGGTCGGCATCCGCGAGCAAACCAAAGTTATCATCGGCGGCGCTCCCATCACCCAGCAGTTCGCCGACGAAATCGGCGCCGACGGCTACGGCGACAACGCCAACTCGGCCGTGGCCCTGGCGCGAAAACTGGCGGCCTCGATGAATTAAAACAAGACATGGTACACAGCTTACGGTTTCGCGCCAACGTAGCAGGCACACTCCCTGTGCCGTCTGAGTGGGGTATAATGGTAAATGGTATAAGCATCCTCTCAGACGGCACAGGGAGTGTGCCTGCCACATTGCATGTCGTGAACGATTACTGAAACTGATCGCTGATAGTTGACTGTTGATTGCTATGGCTTCCAACGACGGTGTTAGCTTTAGGGAAATGCTCATAGGCGAGCGCTTCTATTACGGCGTGGAAGTGGTCACCACGCGGGGATTCCAACTTCCGGATGCGCCCAATAATCTCGCCTCTTTCGCCCGCGACTTGCTGGGCGATTCGCGCGTGGGCTGGATCTCGGTCACCGATAATCCCGGCGGCGGGCCGATGCTCCCGCCCGACTGGCTCGCCGGCACGGTTGCGGAAATAATGGGGACAGATCGACGTGATCGCGTCGTTTTGCACATGACCTGCAAGGATCTCAACCGCAACGGACTGGAAGCCGCCGCCTGGCGCTACGCGGCCGAAGGTTTTCACAACATCCTTGCCATTACCGGCGATTATCCCACCTCCGGGTTCGGCGGGCTTGCCGAGCCCGTCTTCGACCTCGACTCGGTCGCACTGATTACCATGCTCCGGGCGATGAACGAAGGACTTAAGGTTCCCGGGCGCGCGGGCAAAATCGAAACGCTGCCGAAAACCGATTTTTTTATCGGCTGCGCGGTCTCGCCTTTCAAATGCCACGAGCGCGAACTGTTGCCGCAATATTTCAAGCTCATCCGCAAGATCGCCTGCGGGGCGCAATGGGTGATTCCCCAACTCGGTTACGACATGCGGAAATTCGACGAAGTGAAACTCTTCCTCGATACCCGCGGCATCGATGTACCGGTGATCGGCAACGTGTATTTGCTTTCCCGAGGGGTGGCGAAAATGTTCCACAGCGGCAAGTTGGCCGGCTGCGTGGTCACCGATAAACTCCTGGAAACAGTGGAAAAATACGCCGCCGGTGCGGATAAAGGCAAAAAGTTCTTCCTCGATCTGGCCGCCAGGCAATTGGCCGTGCTGAAGGGCCTGGGATTTGCCGCGGGCTATATCGGCGGCATGGCCAAGGCCGAGACCTTCGGAGCGGTCATCGACACGGCCGAAAGTTTCGCCCCCGGCGATTGGCGCGAGTTTATCAAGGAAATCCAATATTCCCAGCCCGACGAGTTCTTCCTTTTCGAGCACGATCCATCGACCGGCCTGTGCGAGTCGCGTTCGATCAATCGAGGGTACCTGGAGTCGCTGCGCCATCCCAAGAAATCCAAGGAAGTCACGCTTAATTATCGGCTTTCCCGACTGGTCCATAGCGTGGCCTTTACCCGCGACAAGGCCTTGTATCCCATATTGAAAAAGATTTTCGCGCGATTGGACAAAAAACCCGGTTTTTTAAACCGCATGGCCTATTCTTTGGAAAAGGCGTCCAAGTCGGCGATGTACGGGTGCCAGGATTGCGGCGATTGCAGCCTGCCCGACTGCGCATACATTTGTCCCAAAAAATGGTGCTCCAAGTGCGGCCGAAACGGACCGTGCGGCGGCTCGGCCGGCGGGCGCTGCGAACTGGACGACAAAGAATGCATCTGGGCGCGAATTTATGAACGCCTGAAATATTACGGAGAAAGCGAGCAAATGCTCGAGCGCCCAGTCACTTTGTACAACGCAACGCTTAAAAATACATCATCTTGGGCGAACACTTTCCTCGACCGCGATCATAACGCACCACATGAAGAAAAAAAGGAAACCTCACAATAAAATGTAAGACCGCGGCTAGTGGCCGTGGTTTCACGTCAATCTGGATTAATTAATACGGAAGATAATAAAGGATTATGCTCATGGCAATTGCGGGTTTAACGATTATCGGCGAATCGATCAACGATTCGGTGCCGTCGACAAAAAAGCTGTTCGAGGCCGGCGACGTTGCCGGGATTTTGGATTTGGCTCGCACCCAGGACCAAGGCGGGGCCGCCTACATCGACGTAAACGTGGGGGCCCGGCCGCCGGAATTCATGGCCGATCTGGTGAAAAAAATTCAAAGCGTGACGGCCAAACCCCTGTCGATAGACACGCCCGATTTTGCCACTGCCAAAGCCGGCCTGGAGGCATTCGATCCCGTTCGCGCAGGCGGAAAAAAACCGATCCTCAACTCTGTCAGTGCACTTCGTTTGGGAATGTTCGACCTGTACAAGATCAGGCCCTTCGTGCCGATCCTCTTGGTATCCGAAAACGTGGTCGGCGGCCGATCGCAGCCTTGCCGCACAGCCGAAGAGACCTACGCCGCCGCTAAAAACTTGATCAAGACTTTTCGCGAGCGCTGCCCCGGGGCGACAAACGCCGATTGCATTATCGATCCCGGCATCGCGCCGATAGGCAGCGATTCGGAGGGCAACTTGCATCGGCTCATCGCAGCCCTGGATCTTTTGCGCAAGGATCACGATTTTGCCGGCGTACACGTCTCGATCGGTCTGAGCAACTTTACGGTCATGTTGCCGGCCAAACGCGCCGACGGCTCTCCTGTTAAGGGTCCCTTGGAAAGCGCGTTTCTGACCAAGGCCATGCCCCTGGGGCTGGATACGGTCATCGGTTCAGTCAAGCGAAAGTACGAACTGCTGGACAGCAACCATCCGGCCATGGTTTGTCTGGAAGATTGCCTGAAGCTAAAGGGATTCGATGTGCTCATGCGCATCCGCGAATTCTATGTATAATACGCATCCTAATTTGCATCGCCGCGGACATATTGATTATTGAAATGATTTCATGTGGCAAAATCGAGCGCATTAGCGCTATTTCATGCTATTATTGGTATAAACCGCCTGAACCGCATACACTGTGGAAATGTCAAATAATTCGGGCCTAAATGCTAAAAAACTTACACCTGGCACAAGTGCCGGGGCTAAACGATTAATAAGAAATCTTCCGCCTGTCCACTTTTCACTGACCACCGCCCACTGACCACTAATCATGACACGCACGCTTCCGCCGGATATTGAAATCGCTCGCCGGGCCAAGATGCTCCCCATCGAGGAAATCGCAGCCAGGCTGGGCATTCCCGATGCCGCTTTGGACCATTATGGCAGAGTCAAGGCAAAGGTCTCGCTGGACTATTATCATGGTTTGGACAACGCCTCGACCGGCAAGTTGATCCTGGTTACGGCCATCACACCCACGCCTGCCGGCGAGGGCAAGACAACCACCAGCATCGGGCTGTGCGACGCACTGAATCGCATCGGCAAAAAGGCGTCCGTGTGCCTGCGCGAGCCGTCGCTCGGGCCGTGTTTTGGCATGAAGGGGGGCGCTGCGGGCGGCGGTTATTCACAGGTCGTGCCCATGGAGGACATCAACCTCCACTTCACCGGCGATTTCCACGCCATCGAACTGGCCCACAACCTGCTGGCCGCGCTGCTCGACAACCACATTCACCAGGGAAACAAATTCGACATCGATCCACGCCGCATCATCTGGAAACGCGTGGTCGACATGAACGACCGGGCGTTGCGCGATATTATCGTCGGCCTGGGCGGAACCAATAACAGCATGCCGCACGAAAGCGGTTTCGACATCACCGTGGCCTCGGAAGTGATGGCCTGCTTTTGCCTGACCGAGTCGCTCCAGGATCTCAGGCAGCGCCTAGGAAAGATCATCGTCGCTTATACCCGCGACAGAAAACCCATTACTGCCGCCGATCTGAAGGCCAACGGAGCGATGACCGTGCTCTTGAAGGACGCCCTCAAGCCGAACCTGGTGCAGACGCTGGAAAACAATCCCGCGTTCATTCACGGCGGGCCGTTCGCCAACATCGCGCACGGGTGCAATAGCGTCATCGCCACGAAAATGGCCATGCGGCTTTCGGAATACACCGTTACCGAGGCCGGCTTCGGGGCCGACTTGGGCGCGGAAAAATTCATGAACATCAAATGCCGAATAGGCGGCCTTAAGCCCAACGCGGTGGTGATCGTGGCCACCGTGAAGGCCCTCAAGCTGCACGGCGGCGTGCCTTTGAAAGATATTGCCAGGCCCAATGTCGAAGCCTTGGACAAAGGCGTGGAAAATCTGAAAAAACACATCGAAAACATCCACCGCTTCGGTCTGCCGGTGGTCGTGGCCATCAATCATTATTCCTTCGACACCGAAGAGGAAATCCAGTTCATCAAGGACAAGTGCGCTTACCTGACGGTCAAGATAATTACCGCCGACCATTGGGCCCGCGGCGGCGCCGGCGCCGAGGATCTTGCCCGGGCCGTGGTCGATGTCGTGGAAAACACCAAGACCGACTTTTCGCTGCTTTATCCCGATACCTGCACGCTGTGGCAAAAGGTGGGCATTATCTGCCGGGAAATGTACGGCGCCACCGACGTCCTGGCCGATAAAAAACTCCGCGATAAATTCCACGCCCTGCAAGAGGCCGGCTACGGGCATTTGCCCGTGTGCATGGCAAAGACTCAGTTTTCGCTCTCGACCGATCCGCTTCTGGTGGGTCGGCCGAAAAGTTTTGACGTGCCGCTTCGAGACGTGATGGTAGCCGCCGGCGCAGGCTTCGTCGTCGTCCTGACCGGCGAGATCATGACCATGCCGGGCCTGCCGAAAACCCCCGCCGCCGAATCGATCGACATCGACGAAAAAGGCGAAATTGTCGGACTGTTCTAGCGTCGGGCCGAAGGCCCTGCAATTCACCCAGCCCAGGGCAACGCCCTGCGGACCAAGGGATTGTTATTGCCCAATTACGGCCCAAGGGGCCAAGAATTCGCCAAAATCTGCTTCGAATCGTTGGTCCGTTGGACCGAGTGGTTTCCTGCGCTTCTACCATCACCAGGGCGTTGCCCTGGCCTGGGAGAATTCGCGCCCTTACAGGGCAGGTTACTGTACGCAAAGTGTGGAATGTATATGACAAAGAAGGGTAATCAGGGGTGATTTACTACCCCCATTCTATCTGCTAAAATAACCGCAACCGGCTTTTGACGTCATCATTAGCACTTTTCCGAGGGTAGAAATAATGAAACTTCCTTGTCCTTACTGTACGGAAAATATCGTCTACGATCACAATTTGGCAGGCAAAACCATCAAATGC
The DNA here is from genome assembly GCA_049516935.1 of Thermoguttaceae bacterium. Taxonomy (GTDB): domain Bacteria; phylum Planctomycetota; class Planctomycetia; order Pirellulales; family Thermoguttaceae; genus JBEKIK01. The sequence goes on along the minus strand of JBEKSO010000101.1, from coordinate 5,590 downwards.
TCTTATTGCCAAAAAAATATTTTAATGACGCCTTTTGATAAACTGCCTCCAGATTATCAACAAGAATATAAGGATGAACTGGAAAAGATTCGCAAAAAAAAGGAAGTGGAACAGAGGAAAATGGAGGAACAAAGGCGGAGAGAATTAGAACGTCATGAAGCAAAGAAACAACGCGAGATTGAACAAGTATTTGAAAAGGCAAGAAAGGAACGAGAGGAAGCGCACCATCGAATGATGGAGCAAGATTGGAATCATAAAATAGTTGAATTGAAACAGAAAGTTCCAGAAGATGATTTGGTTTCAGATTCTTATCCAACTTTGAAAAGCGTTTCAGTAATCTACTTTGTTTTAGCAGCTATTTCATTAGTATTAGGATTGATATTGCTTGTTGCCGGCTTTGTTAAAGAGGACCATGTTTTATGGCTACCCGGTATTATTTTGGGCCCAAGTCTAATAGGTTACTCTCTATTTTTATTAGTTACTGCTGAGGTCATCCAATTACTAGTGAATGTCGCCGATGATATACATATTTCAAATGCGTTATTAAAACGAATTGTTTATCCAAACAAAGAATTGAATTCTATACCCAGTGCCAAGGATATGGACGAGGACGCTATGTTAAGGTATTTGGCGATGCAAGATATAAATAGTTCCACTTTAAATGAAGATAATATGAAGAATGAGTCAAATGAAATTATCCCTCCGCCAATTCATCAAATACGGGAACCTCATCAATAAATTCCTAATATTATCGCCCCAACCAATTTCGCATCCCCAGCGAGAAGATGATTCCCAACGCGCTTAGGGCTTCGCGGGAATCGATCTTTGATTGGCCGAGCTTGCGGTCGATGAAAACAAAGGGCGTTTCGCCGAATCGGGCGCCCAGGCGCTTGAGATGCCAGAGGATTTCCTCTTGAAACGAATACCCGCGGCTGCGAACGGCGTCGAAATCGAGTTTTGCCAAAAGTGAAACGCGATAGCAACGATACGAGCCGCTGCAATCCGTAACTTTCAGGCCCAAAAGCAATCGGGTATAAATATTCACGCCGCGGCTCATGATGTGCCGTTTCAGGCCCCAGCCTTCCACTCCACCGCCGGGAATGTAGCGCGAGCCGATCATCACGTCCACGGCCTTTCCGCCGGGTGGATCCATGCCCGCCGTAAAATTCGGCAGGCACTTGGGCGGATGGCTGAAATCGGCGTCCATATTCAGCAGATACCGATAGCCGTTTTCAATACCGTATTTCATGCCCGCTATTGTGGCCGTACCCAAGCCGAGTTTGCCCTGCCGGTGCAGGCAATGCACCCGCGGGTCTTGGGCGCCCTTTTTGTCGCACCACGCTCCGGTGCCGTCGGGCGAATTGTCGTCGATGACCAAGATGTCGGCATCGGGCAGGTAGCGGAAAATATCTTCCACCAACAATGGGATATTTTCCATCTCGTTATAAGTGGCCACGGTAACCAGAGTTTTTTCGGCGTTGGACATAGACATTTTCTGAATGAAGGAAGAATCGTTTAAACTTAAGGATTAATAGTATCAGATGGATACGCAAAATTCAATTTTAATTACATTCCATCAGATAGGAAGCCCCGAGGCAGGCAATTCGACGCTTTCTCCAATCCCCGGCGGCTGAAACTCCTTGAATTTACCATCCACCCAGTACACCCATTTCAGAGATGGATCTTCCAAGGCGACGTGGAAGCGAAAAAGGACTTCCGCCGGCCGGCCGTCTTCGGTCAACTCCTTAACAGTGATGCTGACATTGGAGAGTTCGATGGTTTCGCCCAGCTTTAGCGGATGTTCCATGTCGTAAAAGAATTGAGATATCGTAGTGCTGAAGTAGCCCGATTTTGGACACAAAATGAGCGAGCGTTCATCCAAACGTTGCACGCTGAGCGCGCTCGATGCCGCCGCCAATACCCGCAGGCTCCTTGGCAATGGCTGTTCATCTAAGACCAAGGCGCCGAATACCGAAAGCGGCGGCATAGGATGGTTTACGATAATCAAGTCGCGGTCACAATCCGCCGCCGACATGCCGGGAATCACATTCAGGCTGGCGAGTAAGTGATGGGACCCCATTAGATTCTTGGCAACCAACAACATTCCCAATGGCGCGAATATAACGTGGATAAAAACTAAAACCCCGATCAGTGCGGCCTGAGGCAAGCGGCGCACCAGCGACTTGCCTCGCCATAATTCCCCGCTCAGGGTCAGGGCCAGATATTGTCCCAGCAGTCCCATGGCTCCAATTCCAATGTATGTCAGATTCCTGTTCTGTGGCACGGTCGAACAGATCGGCACTGTGGCAAGCAACATACCTAGCGCCCAAAAGCGGGCTTCGGCGCTGCGGCGCAAGAGAGGCAACAAAACAACGGCTAGAATCGATAAAAATGCCACGCCAATCAGACAGAGCAACAGAACGTATTAAGGACTGAGGAAAAGGTGAACTTCCGCGGGCGGCAAGGCCCATTGGCCAAGCAGCAGGATGGGCGCCCGCAAAAAGATCATTTCCATGAAACGGAAAGGGTGCGCCATGGGATCCAGATATATGGCGATCAAATCGTCTGAAACTCCGTAACCCTGCCAGGACCACATAATCCGCCAAATAACGACCACGATGATATATGGTAAAACAGTGGCAAGCCTGCGTTTCCAAGTGCCGCGATCCAAAACGAGCGAGTAGGCCAGTATATAAGTCATAGTACCGATGCCCGCCTCCGCGGATAATAGGCTCATCATAAAAAGGACCGGCGCGAGTACAATTCCTAAACGAGAGCCGTGCCGTCGCCACTGGTGGTGAGCATAGATTGCCAGGATGCCGAAAAAAGCAGCCAAAACTGCGTTACGATTAGCCAACCAAGCGGCCGGGGTGGCATGCGAGTAGTCGAGGGCAAAAAGGACTATGGCCAGTCCGGCAGCCACGGTACTGCCCATAATTTGTCGATATAACAGCGATGCGCTAAGGAGCATTAGACCGAACCAGAGCAGGTTTTGGGCGTGCATTAGGTCGGGCCGATCAGGCCAGAACTTGTAATCCACAATGTGTGTCAAAGTTGTTATCGGTTTCCAAAATGCTAATCGGATTCCAGTAGATATCCACCACGGCATGCCGATTTCCTTCATGCGCTGGTTGCGATGAGGATCTCCGTCAAAGAAACGAAACATATCGCTTTGGGCAGGGCGAATATCTGCGTATGCCGGCGATTGGGTGAGGATCCAGCGATGATAATAATCGTCGTGTAAAAATCCAATGTTCAAGGAGGGCGAAACCAGAAGCACTCCCACAAGAGCGGCAACCGGTCCCAGCCAACGAGAAATCAGCATCCTGGCGACAAACTTGCCTAACATTCTCAACTTGGTAATATGCTTCCTAGAGCTATCACAAAACAATATTCGTCATTCTGAGCAATGCGAAGAATCTATTGATGTTTGCTTAGATAATGGTCCAACAAGACAACCTTTTTGTTGAATTTTCCGGCCTCCCGTTGTTCGGCCTCGGTTCATTCGCCATGCAAACGTCAATAGATGGGACACAATGGCAAAAATGGATAATATGGTGCTGCAATCGAGATCCTTCGTTACGCTCAGGATGACTTTTAGGATAGGCTCTTGTTAAAAGTATGTGCGAATCTTGAATTTTTTACACTGTTTTATCTAGCGACGATAATAATCGATCGAGCGGCGCAGGCCTTCCTCGAAATCGACTTCGGGTTTATAACCGAGCCAGCGCCGGGCCTCGGTGATGTCGGCTCGGCTTTCGCGTACGTCGCCTGCCCGGGGCGGGTCGTGGCGCGGTTTAACGTCCATTGCCAACAGGCGATTAAGAATGCCCAAGAGCGTCAACAAATCGGTTGACTTGCCGCTGGCGATATTAAAAACCCGGCCGGAAACGTCGGCGGCGTCGGCGGCCAAAAGATTCGCCTGCACGACATTTGAAACAAAACAAAAATCGCGCGATTGCAGGCCGTCGCCGTAAATCACCGGCTGCCGGCCGGCGAGCATGGCGGATATGAAAAGCGGAATCACCGCCGAGTAGGGACTGTTGGGATCTTGCCGCGGTCCGAAGATGTTGAAATACCGCAGGGCCACCGTTTCCAAACCGTGAGTGGCTGTAAAGGCCTGGCAATACAACTCGCCGGCCAATTTGGCGGCCGCATAGGGCGACAACGGCGCCGGCAGATCGGTCTCGCGCTTGACTGCGCCGGGCTGGTCCCCATATGCGCTGCTCGAGGCGGCATAAACCACGCGACGAACCCCGGCGCGGTGTGCCTCTTCCAGGAGTATCAGCGTTCCAGTGGCACAAGCGGCGTGGACGTCGAGGGGGCGCTCCACGCTAAGCGGCACCGAGGCCAGCGCAGCGTGATGGAAAATGCATTCCACTCCGCGCACGGCCTTGGCAACCGATGAGGCGGCCAGCAGATCGGCCTGGATAAACTCGATCCGCTCCCGAAAACTCGACATATTCTTAAGATGCCCGGTGCTCAAATTATCCAAAACCCGAACCCGATCGCCCCGGGCGACCAACGCCTCGGCAATGTGTGAACCGATAAATCCCGCTCCGCCGGTAACTAAAAAAGTACGCATTGTTAATGGATTATGTTCGGTGTTCAATTTTCAATATCGGTGGTCGGTGGTTAGCCGATCGATCCTTATCTCTATTTAGATAAATCATTTATTAATCCAAAATAAGAAGTCGCCAGGCGGAAAATCATGGCGATTATTATCGCCGCGATTATCATCCACACCAAAAATGCGGCTATTGTGTTAATGGTTTTCAAGGCGAACCGCGCTTGCTCGTTATACTGGCGCGACAAGTTGGTTAGCGATTCCTCGAGTTTTCCGCTCTGCTCGCCCACGGCTATGGCATCGAGAAATTCGGCGGGAAAACAATCGGCCTGGGTAAACGCCTCGAACAACGAATTGCCTTGCTCGATTTCCCCGTCGATGGTCTCGATTTTATCGGTGTATCTGGCGTTGTTCGTGCTGGCTAGACTCAATCTCAAGGCGCGGCGTATTTCCATGCCCGAGTGCAATGTCGCGCTTAACGACCAGGCCAGTCGGGCAAGCGCTAGGGTTTGAAGTGTTTTGCCTATGACCTTTATCCTCATTACCGCGCGCTGGATCGGCCGCGTCCAAGCCACACCACGGCGGATGGCGTAAATCGTCATCCACACTGCTGCCGCCACGGAAAAAACAAAAGCCAGGTAAATCGCCAATCCCCGGTTTCCGTATAGCCCTAATCCCAATGGATCGAAGCTGTCCTTACCCGGATTCGGCCCGCGAATCGCTCCCATGATCCAAATCAGGAAGCCTATTGCGCAAATAGCCAGGATTAATTCGATCATCGGCCAGGTGATGACGGCCAAAAATTGCCGGCGCATCTTTATCCGCTCCTCGCAATTCTCGGCTAGTTGGGCAAAAATCGCCTCGAGCTTGCCTGTTTGTTCGCCCACGTCGACCATCTCGCGAAACAGCACTGGAAAGAACTCGCCGGTGTCTCTCAAAGCGTCGCGCAGACTTTCGCCCTGCTTGACAGCCCGGCTAATGATCTCCAAACGGCCGCGGAGATGCCCTTTTGCCCTTTGAGCC
>JBEKSO010000100.1:0-10970 GCA_049516935.1 Thermoguttaceae bacterium | reverse complement strand
CGGAAAAACGCCCGTTAGCGGCGCGGAAGTCGTGCTTCGGGCCGAGGTTCGCGGCGATTCCGTGATCTGCGGCCAAACGGTTGCCGATCGTCAAGGCCGATTTGTTTTTGATAATCTGCCTCAGGGCGAAGAGTATTGGTACCTGCCGGGCGTAAATCGCGACGGCGTGCATTTTCCCGGTCCACGATTGCAGATAACCGTGCAAAGACCGCTCGCGGATGTCGAACTTGCAGTATACGATTCCATATCGTCGCCATGCCCGCTGGTAATCCGCAGGCAAGATATTTCCATGCGATTTCAGTCCGGCGCCTTGTCGGTTACCGAGTCGATCATCGTGGATAATCCCACACGGCGATGTTATGTGGGCGCCCGTCAGCAAGACGGCGGCGAACCGATCACCATGCAACTGTCGATTCCCCCGAACTTCGAGCGAACTACTTTTCAGACGGAATTCTTTGGCCGGCGGTTTTTCCGGCTGGGCGATAAACTTGCCACTAGCGTGCCGTGGCCTCCAGGTCAGCGCGAACTTGAATTCACCTATGTCCTGCCGGTTCAGCAAGGTTATTATCTTTGGCAGCGCCCGTTGGATTTGCCTTGCGAAAAATTAAGCATTTTGATTGACATGCCTAAGGTAGAAGACATTTCTTGTAATCTTTCCTCTTATCTTACTTCGACGCCAGGCAAGGCCGTATATCAGTCGCGTGGCGCAACTCTACCTAAAGGGCGCGTAGTCCGCGTCGAGTTGGGCCGTTTGCCCGTTCCTTTCATGACCTACGCACGCTGGCTGGCCGCGGCATTGCTTCTTATATCGTTTTGCATTGGAGGAGGTTTGATATTTAAGCAACTATATTATGGTTCTAAACATCGGCCGTGCATTGATACGCAAAAAGGTGAAATTTTATCTACAAAGACCTTGCAGCGGGATGGGCGAAATAAAAAAGCCGCTTAGAGCCTATCACAAAAAATAAAACTTCAATCGCAGCAAGAGATTAGAACTACGAATTCATGATGATTCAGCCCTCACCCTAGCCCTCTCCCAAAGGGAGAGGGGACTTTTGGGATAGGCTTTTAATATAATCGAAAGCCATTGCCGCGAGTTTGGCGTTGGTATAAAGTAAGCTGAATCGAGGCTTCGACATCACCTTGTCCATTGAGGATGGATTATTGTGTCAAATACTGAAACGCAAAAAACGCATCCTGATCTACATCGAATTGGATTAGTAATTTTCCAATGGATCGCCTCGCTTCAATTGGCGATCATTCTGATGGTATTTTTAGGTTGCGTTCTGGCGGAGGCGACCTTCTTGGAAAAATCGAAGGGCATGGATTACGTTCAATGGTACGTTTACCACAGCCCGTGGTTCATCGCATTGTTGGGTTTGTTGGCCTTGAATATTCTCGCGGCGATGTTGATTCGTTATCCTTGGGGCATCTCCCGCATCGGATTTCTGCTTACGCATATTGGAATTCTCATGATTCTGGCCGGGGCATTACGGACGTTTTTATACGGCGTGGAAGGGGCGATTGCCTTTAGCGAAGGCGAAACCGTGCGCCGATACATCGTGCCCAAAGAAGACAAGATTATTGCAGCCCGGCAGAATCAATCCGGCGATCGCGGCAACATGGCCAGCGTATGGACATTCGCACCCGGCCCGATAGGCTGGACCGAGAATGAAACATTGGACCTGAAATCCGAAAACGGCATTTGGCTGAAAATATTGCGATATTATCCTTATGCTCAATTGGATAAAAAATGGCTGCCTGATGAGAGCAAGGCCGGAAAAGCGGCGATTGAATTTGCCGTTCTCAGTTCCGACGGCCGGATAATGGATCGAGATTGGCTGAGCGCGGATATCAACAATGCAGCCAGGAAACTCGGCCCATCGGATTTATTCCTATTTCAAACGGACGGCGATTATTTCGCGGAGGATTTCAACAATCCTCCGGAAATGAAGTCCGATTCGGAGGGCGTTCTTTCCGTGTATTACAACGGGCAGAAACGGCAAGTGCCTGTAAAAGAGAATATCGGAAAAAAGATAACGTTGGGGGACGACGGTTTAGCCCTGGAAATTGCGGAGTATTTGCCGAATCCCAAGCTCAAAGAGGGCGGCAAAACAATTTCGGACGGCGAAGGGCCGGAAAATCCGATGCTGAACATCAATGTATATGCCCCGGGTAAAGACGAGCCGCAACGGCAGATCGCATTTGCCAGATTTCCCACGTTCAATTTAGACGTCATGCGCGCAACGACGTGCCCGGTCAAGTTTTGGTATCACCATCCTTCCGTGCCTTCCAGCATCGAGTTTCTTAATACATCCGATGGAAAATTATATTGCCGAGTGGGGTCGAAGGGGAAATATATATCGCAGGGGGAAATTAAAGTCGGCGGGCAGGTCGATATCATGGGGCATTTCCAGCTCAAGGTGCTACAATACATTCCTTCCGCTGTGCAGCAAGTGACGTTTATTCCCGTCGATGCGAGCCAGTCCGAGCCAACCGCCGAGCAACAGGCGGCCGCTTTGGTGGCGGTCGACGTTGACGGCGCGGCCGGGCAGGTTTGGCTGCACAAGGACGATCCGGAATACTCCACGCGTGAAGTCGCCGCGCACGACGGAGACGTGACGTTGCACTTCGGCGAGAAAGAAGTCCCGCTGGAGTTTTCGCTGAAACTGATAAGATGCATTCATGGCCTGAATCCGGGCCGGATGGGAGACGCCTCGTTTGGCAGCGTCGTTCATCTGATCGATCGAGCGGCAAATGTCGATGCGGAAGCGGTAATATCCATGAATAATCCTTTGGTCTATGGAAAATATGCCTTCTATCAATCCAATTTATACGCTCAGCCCGACGGAAAGAATGTATCCCAGCTCAGTGTTGGGTGCGATCCGGGCAGATTCCTGAAATATGCAGGCAGCTATTTGTTATGCGTGGGAGTGTTTATGGTATTTTATCTCAAAATACCGCGGTTTAAAAACAACCTTGCGGCTGCTTGCGCAATCGTATTATTCGCGGCGGCATCCGGCGCGTCGGCCGGCGAGACTGCCGCTTTCGATTGGGACGCCTGGCGAAATTTGCCCGTGTTGGACAACGGGCGACACAAACCTTTCGACACTTTGGCGAAAGAAACTACTCGCACCATATGCAACAGCGGCAGTGTGGCCGATCCGGAATCGGGTGAGAAGCTCGATTACATAGCGTTTTATCTAACGATACTTTTCCAATGGGAAGGTGAAAGTAAAGCGCCCGCCCATCACATGTCCGGCTCGCAAGCTTATTTCACGATTCATAAGGCGGATAAATGGGACAATGCTCCGTTGTTTAAGGTAAACAGTGCGTCGTTGCGAGAAGCCCTGGGGCTGCCGGCAGGCGAGAAATACATTTCACCCGCTAAATTATATGATGCGAATTATCACGATCCGCACACTGGGAATGAATTACCTTTCATTATGCAGGTTCAAAACCTGCAATCGCACCAGGTTCAGCGCATGCCGTCGTTGGATAAAAAAACCTTGGAACTGGCCGATGCGTTGTGGGTTTATGAGCAATCGCGCATGGGTGAGATGCTGTACATTGTTCCAACGCCGGACACGGTTGGCGATGAATGGATCTCTGCCTCCCGACTGATGCGCGACAAGTTCGACGATTCCAACGATCCGAAGGGACTGATACGCAAGGCGCAGGAACAATTCATAAAGGCGAAGCAGGCGTTTTTGGCGAACAATGCGGCGGATTTCAAATCCGCAACCGAGGCCTTGCTGGCCGCGGTTCGCGAAATTGGCGAGCCGATCGGGTCTTATCCCACGCAACATATAATCGGAGTCGAGGTGGCTTATAACCGCATTGCGCCGTTCCGTTTCGCTTGGATATTCTGCGCGGCGGCATTTGTACTCTCTTTGTTGGGCATTATCACCGATAAGCGGCTCATATATATCTCGGCCATGACGCTTTTTTCCGCGGCTTTGGCCGCCGTCCTCGTTGGTTTTGCGATGCGAACCATCGTTTCCGGCCGGGCGCCCGTGACCAATATGTTCGAGTCTGTGGTGTATCTCGGTCTAGGCGCGATCATTTTCGGTTTGTTCTTCGAGTCGTTTTCCAGAAAGGGATTCATTCTTGCGGCGGCGGCGGCGATTGCGACTATAGCCTTAGTGCTGGCCGACAATTGCCCGGTGGTCCTCGATCCGTCGCTTAAACCGTTGGCGCCCATTTTGAGGAGCAATTACTGGCTGACGATCCATGTAATGACGATCACGCTAAGTTACGCCGCCTTCGCACTGGCCTGGGGCATCGGCAACATCGCGCTTGGTCTTTACTTAGCGGGCGCTAAGAACCGCGAAACTACCGCTTCTTTGGCGAAATTCATCTACCGCACGCTGAAAGCGGGGTTCTTGCTGCTGATAATTGGAACGATCCTGGGAGCGTTCTGGGCCGATGATTCTTGGGGACGTTTTTGGGGGTGGGATCCCAAGGAAGTCTGGGCCCTGATTACCTTGCTCTTCTATGCCGCTTTGCTGCACGCCCGGCGCATCGGCTGGGTGGGAAATTTCGGCATGGCCGTTTGGAGCGTGCTTTGTTTCCTGGTGGTTATAATGGCCTGGTATGGCGTGAACTTCATGCTGGGAGTCGGTTTGCATAGTTACGGCTCGAGCGGCGGCGGGCAGGAATATGTTATTGCGGCTATGATAGCTCAAATGTTTTATGTACTGGCGGCAGTGATTGCAGACGCGCTAAATCCAAATGCCGATACACAAAGCCTCCCCGCATCCGCCGCTTAACCACAAATAGCACTATCACGCGAGAAAGCATGTTCCCTAATAAAAGTCGGTGGCTCACCGCCGCACTCTGGCGTTGCCTTTCCAGATGCTCCAAACCTGTTCTTCGTCGGCGGGCTGGGCGTAATCGGTCGTGAGCGTCGTGGCCAGTACCCCGGTGGCCCAGGCGAATTGGATCCACTTTTCCGGTTCCCAGCCTTTCAGGATGGCGTAGAGCAGGCCGCCGACAAAGCCGTCGCCGCCTCCGATGCGGTCGAGCACCGTGATTTCCTGCGGTTGCGCCACGTGCCAGTCGCCGTTCTCCGATATAATTGCGCCCCAAAGATGGCGGTTCGTGCTGATGACCTCGCGGAGCGTGGTGGCAAATACCGAGGCATGTGGAAAGACCTTCCTGGCTCGATCGATCATACCCTTGAAATTGTCGATTTTAGAAGCGAGATCTTTGCCGCCGGCCTCCGGGCCTTCGATGCCCAGGCAAAGTTGGAAATCTTCTTCATTGCCCACGAGGATATCGGACATTCCGGCGATCTCGGAAAAGATTTTATGCAGTTCTTTTTCGCGATTCTTCCAAAACGAGGCGCGATGGTTGAGGTCGAATGAAATTCGCGTCCCGTGTTTTTGGGCGGCTCGGGCCAGTTCCAGGCAGAACGCGCCTGTTTCGGGCGACAGGGCCGCGATCAATCCGGACAGATGCAGAATTTGCACGCCCTCGCGTCCGAAGATCCGCTCCAGGTCGAAATCCTTCACGTTCAAGGTTCGCCCCACCTCGCCGGCGCGATCGTTGTGCACGCGGGGCCCGCGCGTACCGTGCCCGCTGTCGGCGATATTGAATTGGTGCCGGTAGCCCCATGGCCCGCCTTGCTCGACTTCCTTGCCTTCGTAGTCGATGTGCCGGCTTGCCAGGTTGTCTTTTATGAACCGGGCGATTGGACTGTCCTTGACAAAGGTAGTCAGCACTTTCACCCGGAGTCCAAGATATGATGCAACGCTGACCACGTTGGTCTCCGCGCTGGTGGCCTGCATGATAAACGTATCGCTGCAATGCACGGGTTGCCCATTGACGGGCGTAATGCGAACTCCCATGCTGGTGGGCACGAGCAAAGAATAGGTGTAGTCCTTGCGAAGCTCTAATTTCATGATAATCTTCCTTTTACTAATATAGAAGGTTCAATTCGTCCGCAAATTTATTATGACAACTATTTTATCAGATTATTGACTGGCCGCAATCCTCCTTATTCTTCTTGCAATTGGGTGTAAACAAAGGGAAAAGGGAAAGGAAGGAAAAAAGGGAATAAAACTAATTTATTATCGTTTGTCCGGTGCATTTCAGCTTTCGCCATTTATCTTTTTTTCGCCTTACATGTAGATATTTTTTTAATCGATATCATTTTTCATTGCCTGTCAAGGTCCTGGCACGGAATGCTCGAAACGCCAGATGCCGCAGGTGATGTCGGCGGTTAAGGCACCGCGAAGATGGCGCAGGACGTCGCTTTCGTCGCCATGGGCATCGAGCAAATCGCGATACAGGGAGATTAACTCGTCTGTATCTTCGGCGGTGTGGTCGAGGAGTTCTACGCGGAAATGTTGCACGCCGAGGTCGGTTAGCCAGGTCCAATATTCGACCAGGCTTTGGGGCTGGGCGTGAAAGACTGTATTATGGCAATCGGCATCGACCAAAATGGGATGCTCAAAGCCCTTGCGGTCGCGGAGGCGTGCTTTTTTGGTTAAACACGGCCAGCCGCACCGCGGTTTCCTGTTTTGATCGGAATACGCGGCGCAATAAAGGCAATAGGCAGTATGGAACATGGGGACGTGGCCGTGGAGAATCACTTCGAGCGTGCACGGATCGGCATGGCGGGCCAGTTCGGCAAACGTGCCTTGATTCAGGTCAAAGGCGGCCGTTACACGCCGGGCGCCAAGTTCCAGCAATGTCTCGACCGCGAGATCGTTGGCGGCATTAAGCGAAAAATCGGCGATCACCGGAAGCCCTGCGCGATGGAAATAATCAATCGCGGCGAGATGGCGAGCCAAAATACCATCGGGCCGTTGGTTTTCGAGATATTCCAACGATGCGGCGCTGCCGGGCAGATGGATGCGCGTCGTGGCCAGGAAGATTTTCTTACCGGCGGCGCGGACCAAGGAGATTGCGCGGGCATAATCCTCGACGGCGTGAAAATCGACGTAAATCGTATCGATGTCCAAGGCCGAAGCAACTTCAACCTGTTCGATGCTCCTGCATAAGACATGCAAAAAAGGCTTTGTGGAATTAGTAGGGTGGTTGCTTGCAACCACGCTTTGTATTTTTTCTTGGCAAGGCTGTAGCGCGTGGTTGCAAGCAACCACCCTACGGCTATCTTGAGCGCGGAGACTCAACAGGACCGGCTCATCAGGAAGGGAGTAATCGGGCGTTTTTCGTATGGAATCGTCCAAGGCCGCAACCATCGCCCGACGCATTTGACCAAGCACGCTCAGCGGAATCATGGGACGGCCTTCGATGCGGGCGTTCAGATGGCGCAGTTGATAGGGCGTCCGACCCAAACGCCCGAATTGCTCACGGAGAAGTTCGACCGTTAAAGGATGCTTGATCGCCTCGGCCAGCGGCTCCTGGGAATCCAAGACGCAATTTGCCCCGGAACCGGCCAGGGCTTCGAGATGGAGTTTTTCGCCTACGGCGGCCCGAACGACCACATCTAAAAAGACTCTGCGCTTGGGAATGGATGAATCAAACGATTTCCGCAATTCTTTCATCAATCGCGGATCATCGGTGCGATAAATCGACTGACCGGGTTGAATGCGCCTCAGATCGAGATCGTTCCGGCCAAAGGCCAATTCGACCTCCGAATCGGCATCGGCCTGTTCAACCGACCCGCGGTCCAGGAAAATCTCGTAAATCCGGCCGCCTTGCTCGGCGTCTTGATCGTGCAACTCCTCGATCACGACGCCTTGCCCGCGCCGGACGGCGCGGGTCAAGCGGACCAGGACGCGATCGCCACGCACGGCCGCGACTGTGCCGATCGGAACGCCCCTTTTAGCGGTATTTTTGCCCGGCACAAGCTCATGAGGACGCGGGCCGTCGAGCCAACCAGATGAAAATCCCCGCGAAAAAGCGACTTCCAAGTCCTCGATGCGCTCCGGTTCCAATACGAAAGGCTTTCCCTCCAAGGCCGCGTCCAACGCCCTGCGGTAACAACGCGTGGCCAAAGCCACGTACTCCGGTTCCTTCAAACGCCCTTCGATTTTTAAGGCCGAGACCCCGGCCGCCAACAGTTCGGGCAACCGATCCCACAATGCCAAATCGCAGGGGCTGAGCCAGTAGCGTTTAGCAACTTGTATTGTAGTAGACACACTCCGTGTGCCGTTTTCCGCACACGGAGTGTGCGGACTACATTCCCAGGTGTTTTCCACACACGGAGTGTGCGGGTTACATTGATCGCCGCGCCCGAGCAACTCGTAAGCCATTCGACAGGCTTGGGCGCATTGGCCTCGATTACCGCTGCGCCCGCCCAGCGCCAAACTCGCCAGGCATTGCCCCGAGTAACTGATGCACAGCGCACCGTGGACAAAAACCTCCAGTTCAATCGGCGTCGCACGTCGCAAGGCCGCGATTTCATGCAACGACAATTCGCGCGGCAAAACAACGCGCTTCACCCCGTAAGACTCCACCGCCCGGACGCACTCGGCGCTGGAGAGGGTCATCTGGGTCGAGGCATGTATGGGAAACCCCGGACAGAGGGCATGAAAAAGTCGCAATAATCCCAGGTCCTGCACGATGAAGGCATCGACGCCGGATTTGATAGCCACGCGGGCAATTTCTTCCGCGGCGGCTAATTCGCCGGCAAAGACGAGCGTGTTAAGAGTCAAGTAACCCTTCACCCCGCGCCCGTGGAGATAAAACATCAACCCGGGTAGTTCCTTGATGGGAAAATTGACGGCCCGGGCCCGGGCGTTTAAACCTTGTCGCAGTCCGAAATAAATCGCATCCGCCCCATTTTCCACTGCGGCGCGTGCGCACTCCCAACTCCCGGCCGGAGCGATCAATTCACACGGAATGGCGGATGCGGAGGACATGATTCGTTACACGACATTTAGCGACAGGCCGAGCGACCGCCAAGCGCCGTCGTCGAAATCCGGCATTTGCGCATCGGTTTGCTGTTCCTTTGTAAATTTCCAGCCCGGATCTATTAGCACCAAATTCCGGCCCGGCTGGACAGTTTGTACCGCCAAGGCGGTGCAGGACAATATGCCGATTACAATGAATGCTTTGAGCGTGTGTTTCATATTTAAAGAACTGTCATACGAGAAACCAATAATTGTTTAATTGGGGAGACGAAAGTCTTTTCCTAGAAACCAAATGATAAAAGAGATTCCCTTTATTACCTTTTTTCCCGCGTTTCACTTTTTTCACCTTACTCTCATCTGGGAAAATCCAGTTTAGTGAAAAGATATATTAACTCCCATTTTAGATTAGCAAGTAAGAGTAACAGTAAGAAAATCCAGAACATTCTATATGGGAGAAAAAACAGTAAGACACACGCAATGAGAGTCATAATGATCGAACAAAGATATACGACATATACCGTATGGGGAGATGGTTTACGATAGATATTTTCTTCTGCTCTTTTATAGGCTTCAATTATCCTCATAATAATCTTCGAAACAATGAATAGCACCCACACGCAAATCATTATATTGTTCATAGTCATAGATATTTCTCATGCCCATCCAAAATAACTAATGATTGTAATTATTTCTTACATTGCTATAGTGCTTTATATGCGCTTGTTGCACAAGCATAAAGGTTGGAGATGAGGGATTTAAAGAGGTCAAGTCTTTTGTGTGTCTATACTTTGTTTGAGGTTCATCAAATTGTTGCGATAACGTCAATACCTCATCAATTTGACTTTGATCAAAGCGCCATCAGCGGGCAGACGTAAGCCGGAAGTGTTCATGTCGCCGTTGCGCAGGCGGGTGGTTTTCCACTCGCCTTTTTCATAAGTGCCTTCTTCAACGAGAAGAAATTGGGCATTGGTAAACTCCGAGCCCATGGGCGGTTTGAAATCAAGGGCGGCGTCGAACCCGGCGATTAGAAATTCGTCCGGCCCAAGTTCACCGACCAGCACGCGGCCTGTAGGCGGGGAGGGTTCCAAGGCGGTAGCACCGGTGGCTGGCGCAGAACTTCTGGCCGGGGGACGGAAACGGACCAGGATGTCGTAGCGGTCGAAAGAAAGATTGCGGCCGGGTATCGCCACCTCCTCGACGGCGGCCTGTAGCTTCCCGGCGGCCTGCAATTGTGCGATAACTGGCAGGGCCGGTTTTAGCACGCGGAAATTCGCGGCAATCTCTGAAAACTGGGGATTCATCCACGCGCCGGGGCTGGAATCAAAACCGTAGCACGTAAAACCAATGGCCGAATAATCGGCCAGGGCATAGAAGAAATAGCGTGCAAACGCCTTGCCCCCGCCAGTCTCGACGATAAACAGCGGATTGTCCGGCCGGCGATAACGCGAGAGGATCGTGCGGTAGATTTCCGACGATTGATGGTAGATGTCCGGCCCGATAAGGTCGATGTCCGGCGCGCAGGCCTTCCACAGGTCGATCATGTGCGATTGCGGCCCGCCGCTGGGATAACTGTCGCCGGGACGGTCGAACTCGAGGAATCTGTCGTTTGTGCCATAGCCGCCCATCCACACGTTGACGAACGCCGGGATAGGATAGATTTCCTTGCCTGCGCGGGCCACGGTATTGATGTAAGTGGAAACATAGAATCCCGTGAACATTTCCTCGGCCCGGGGTCCGAAAACTTCCTTCCACGTGCCCGGCTTTTTGTTAAGGGCCTTGACCAGCGCATCGGGAACCGCGCCGATGAACAACCGCGTGGCCTCGGGCGAGTAATCGCGCACCGAGCCCAGCAGGCCGGACTCGTTTTCCACTTGCACGAGAATCACGGTCTGATCTTTTGCGTCAATCTTTTTGAGGTGTTTCATAAGTTCGCCGTAGGCCCGGCGGTCGGCCTCGAGCGTGGCCTGTCCATGCGGCGAAAGCACGCGGATGGGCCTGCCACCGTAATCCAGAACCCGCGGGAAACGCTTGGTGTCGGTTTTTATCCAAACGGGCACATAATCCATCGCGCCGTTTTTATACGTGCCGAACCAAAGCGGGATGGCCCGCAAGCCCTGGTCGCGCAGGCCGCGGATGACCCGC
>JBEKSO010000099.1:0-10997 GCA_049516935.1 Thermoguttaceae bacterium | reverse complement strand
ATAAAGGATATTGCTCTGATCACCTGGGAGTATCTCATCTGAATCGGTTCCGTTATAGAATGACCATTTCACGGATTTAAAATCCGCGATCACCTCGCCGCCTAATGGAGTATGGGATGTATAAAACGGATCTGGATCAAACACTGATGAGACATTGGCAATCCCTTGATAGCCGTGCGTCCCCAAACTAAAAGCATTAATATTAACAGTGCTTATATCTTGATTGAAAATTTCATAGGCATAAATATATTTCCCCAAAAAGTCAGGATCAGTCAAACCAATCGTTGGCGCTGAACCATAATAGACTGCATACTCAAGATTTGCCTGAAGCCCATAAGTGTCATCGGGATCATCCGGGTCAATATAATACTCTCCCACATCGGTGATTGATCCGTGTGTGATTGGCTGATCACTTGTGTCAGTCATGAGTATTCCGGCGCTGGCTGTAGCGGTCATGGCAAAAATCAGCAGGGCGCCGATTCCCCAGGCGCACCCTAGACGGATAATCTCACATCGAAAATTCAGTGCACACATAGTTTCCCTCCATTGATGTCAAAACATTTCGCTTTAAATTTTTAAAGCGAAAAGACCTGTTGTTCAAACATTCCTTCTTCCACGAGCAGGCCGTGGAACCGGCAGATAATAAAACCATGTTGCAAAATCAAGAAACATTCCGCTGGATCTACCACCAAGCGGCCAATGTGAATAACTAAACTTTGCTGTTCTCCATCATATTTTCTATATTTCTGATTATTAGTTCTTTCGACGATGTACAATGACAAATCCCATCGTGGCTATCGCAATTGCCAATAGTGTTAGGACCGAAGGCTCTGGAATTGCTGATGTGCCGGGGCCGCCAATGCCACTGACGGTAGCGCTAGCGCCACCGTTGAGGATTACATAAAAATCATTTCTAGGTTTCCTAATCGATGATACGGCCAGTCCCGCGCTGGAATTTGGTGGGACAATGTTATCTGGATTACCGAAGTCCCAAATTACATCTCCCGAGGTGATTTGCATTAACTTAGGTAGCTGGCCCGATACGCCGTTCCCTGTAAAATCTCCCACGTTATCCGCCGGCGCTGAACTAAGTAATGTCAACTCGGCAAGAGAGATGTTTACTGTACCAGTATTGGTAAGCTGATAAGCGTAAACAAGTTCTCCGCCCGTGGGCGTATAACCAGTAAACAAGGACGAAAAGTTGACGCCTGTGAATACAGCCCAGTCCAAAGATCCAGCCAGCGTACCGTCCGTAGCCGATTGTGAGAAAGTCTTTGTACCTTCCCACGTTTTGGTGCCGTCGTTATAAGACAATCCCGTGCCGATCAATCCGGCAAACGCAGGCGCGGCCAAAAGACATAAAACCATAAACGATAAAAGTATCCCAGTTGCTTTGTGTTTCACAAACATTTGTGCTTCTCCCGGTTTTTGTAGTTATTACATATGATGCAGATAAAGTGGCTTTCCATGCCGGGACTATAATTCTTATTCCTTGAAGCCGCCCTGTGGCGCCTGAAAGCTCAACACATGATGTTGCCACGGCTCGACAAGGTCGACGGAAAAAAATATGTGAAGGGAAAGAAACGGACAGCGCGGTTCAGATCACTGAACAGGAGCCAGCCCTTGTCCCTCATTGCCAAGCCATAGAATTCGGACCGCTATCGATTTGACGCCCATAATGAGGTTGTCTTGCGTCTTCGACAGAATCCACGCTTGGCTAACGCTGCCTCGCAGATATTATTTAAAAGTACATCATGTAAAGTTTAAGTCACTCGCCATACCACATTACGGAGGTAGAACCACCTTAATAGCGGTATAAGTCAGCGACTGTTATTATATGTTTTTATATCCTCTTGTCAACAAGATAAAGAAGTTTTTAATTAAAATGCCATATCCAATGATAATATAAGTACTTGCGGAGATAATCATGTTGTAATTTGCTCGCGAAAAAAGCGGCATTTCTCTTTTAGGCTCTAAAAGCACCCTCCGGGAATGAACAGCGAAAAAAACGGCATTTGTATGTGAAAAATGCGTAAATTCACGGGAATTCCGGAATGCTTGTCAAACTATTGACAAAAGGGCCGTAATAACGTCAAGTTGAAATAAGGGCTGCTCTTGACACCGTTGTTTGATGGATTATTGTGTCAATCCTCGGCTGTAATTGTGTCATTGATGTCCGTTTATGAATGCGATTATGCTATTTTCTTTGTTTTACTTTACATGGGGAGATAATTCATGCCAGCAGTAGTTAATCCGGAAAAATGCACCGGTTGCGAGACTTGTGTCGAGTCATGTCCATTGGACGCCATTGCGATGAAAGACGGTTTAGCCTTGGTCGATGCGGATACCTGCGGCGATTGCGGCGCCTGCGTCGACGTATGCCCTGTGGAAGCGATCAACATGCAATAAATCCGGCGCGGTACGCGATAATCTTTGCAATAAAAGGGCGGGTTGCGCATGGCGCGGTCCGCCCTTTTCCATAGGCAGCGCAAAACCGCAAGTGGTTTCAATAATATTCGATCCGCACTTTTCCAAACCATGTGTCATAAAAAAACTCGCCGCGAATTTTTGCAGGTTCCGCTAGGCGCTGATGCCCGGGCATCAACACGGCGGGATGCGGCAGCGGACCAACCCGCCGACGGCTTGCAGCCGGATGACGGCCCCTTGATGATGCACTTTGCCCGCCGGGCGATGGCATCCCAATTCGAGATTCGTTTTCCCTGCGCCGTAGGCGGCATGAGCGGCGGCCGCGAGCATGACGCCCAACTGGCCTTGGAAACTTTGGAATCGTTGGACGGTTTGGAAGAACGGATGTCTTTTTTCCGGCCTACCAGTGAAATCAGCCGCATCAATCTGCTTGCCGCCGAAGGGCCCCTTGAGGTCGAGCCGGAACTGTTTGAGCTATTATGTTTGACTAAGGATATTTGGCGGGAAACCGAAGGGGCGCTGGACATCACTGCCACGCCATTATGGCAAGCATGGGGATTTGCCACCCGCAAGCGGGTACCCGGCGCCGGCACGGTGCCAAGTAAAGAACAAATCGCCCAGGCATTATCACGCGTGGGTTTTCAATTCGTGGAACTTGACGGCCAACGCAACACTATTCGATTCAGCCGGCCGGGCATACAATTGAATTTGGGCAGCATCGGCAAGGGCTACGCGCTAGACCGGTGTGCGGCAAAACTCATCGATGGAGGCATGCCAAATTTTCTCCTACATGGGGGGCAAAGCAGCATCTTGGCCCAGGGTTCGGAAATGGGCCAAGCCGCCGAATGTCGTGAAAAAATTGGGGCCGGCTCCGAGCCGCAAGAGATTTCCCATTATAAACAGAAATCAGGAGAAGGGCCCGTCCAGGTCTTGTCCGATTTTTGGACCATCGGCATTCCTCATCCCTGGAAGGCCGGCAAGCGGATAGCGGAGATCAAACTTCGCAACCGGGCGATTGGAACCTCCAGCGCGCAGTTTCAATCCTTCCGACACAAGGGAAAACTGTATGGGCACATCATCGATCCGCGGACTGGCCTACCGGCCGAAGGGATTCTTTCGGCAACGGTGGTGGCTGGGTCGTCAGCCTTGGCCGACGCACTTTCCACCGCGTTTTTTGTGATGGGACTGGAAAAATCCTTGGCCTATACTCAGGCTCATCCGGAAATCGCCGCGATATTGTTAACGCATTGCGGCCGGGGAGGAGATGTCGAAATTCATCGCTTTGGACTGGATGGCGGCGATTTTCTGGTCAATCAACTGTAAGAAAATGAACCTTCCCTATGCAGGATACCAAGATCGGCACCCGTGCCGGCCTACTGATGCGGCCCACCTCGCCGACGCTATGACGCTGTTGTCCGAACGGACTGGGTACCAGCATCAAGAAGGTCCGACCCTGCCAAGGTCCCTGGCGTAGGTCTACGCGAAAACCACGTCGAAAAGACACCATGCCCACCGTGCGCATCCGCCTACGGGCCTGTGGCGCAACGTGGGGTCGTATACTCGCATCAAGCGGGTCGGGAGTTCGCCTCCAGTCGTTTGACGATCTTCTTGACATGCATTTTCGGCCCGGACATGATTGCGTGGTCGTGCTCCAACTCAACCGAAGTTGGGCCAAGAAGAAGATCAACCGCGGTCTTGAAGGAGGGCCTGTATGTCATAGAATCGCCCGTGGCCGAGACAGCAACATACCCCAACTGTGATGTCGCTGTTTTCAGCCGCGCGACGAAATCATTCTTTTCCGAGAACCGGATCGTCGCACGCACGCACACCAAGGAGAAGGGGGCAAATACCGCCATTAGAAGCCCGACCAAAATGCCGGTTTTTAGCGCGATAGGGAAAACGTCCTCAAAGGACCGATTCTCGAAAGCGGCAAACAGAAATGAGAAACCGACGGCCCAAAACAACCAAAAACCAATCCCCAACAGAGCCGACATCCGAACTGTGTCAGCAAGATCACGCCGTTGCGGCGAGAGTTCTATCTCGAATCTTGTCGGCGATCCTCCACCGATCCTTGGCGCTAGCGCCGGCATCGGCGGCGGCGAAGCAACATGCGCCGGGTCGGCAACGCGAAATGGCGGAGCTTCGGCCGCGACCGGGTGCACCGAAGGAAGGGATGGCGGAGCTTGCGGAACGGTCACAGGCTGATTGCAGCCGGGACAAGGGACGATCATCCCCATCGCCTTCTCGGTCAAGTTCAGCGTTCGATTGCAATGCGGACAACTCATCTTGAAGGACATTGACTCACCCCGCAGTTCGTTTTCCAAACAGTGAAAGGCGCGTTGCGCTACTCCGACACGGCAACATTGTCCAGCCGTATGAGGATGCTGTCGAATGAAACCTCCGTCTTGCCAACTATGGCTTGTACGGTAACGTAGTCGCCGTTCTTGAGTTTCGCGGCCGAGGCTGGAGCTATGTGTCGCCCAATCTGAACTTTCGTCACGCGGCAGGGCATTCCGTTGATAAAGGTCGGCACACCGATTGGCGTATTCAGCATCGACCCCATCCAACCGCTCGTGCCCGTTGAACCAACACCAAGGTCTTCTTCGCAACCGATGGCCATGTACCCCGCAGCGTCGCCGCCGGGGTTATACTGAAGCTCCTTGACCCGCTCTGAATAGGAGCTTTGTAGGAAAACAGTGCCGTTGGTAACGCCCGCAACGGCAACGCGCCAGCGAACCGTCTTTCCTTCGTTGGCCTGTAGTAAGCACTCCAACTCCCGCGTCGCCTCGGCAACGTGCATTGTGTTGCCTTCACGCCGGAGGCGTAGGAGGCCAAGGTACTGCTGTAATGCCCAGCGTTTTGTCGTTTCAAGATTGTACAAGTCAAATCGAGCTGCAGCAAAACCGGGGATTTGCTGAAGGACGACAAACCCAATGAGGATCAGGGCGAGAATGCCACCGATCCCGGCGAGCCAGAGAACTCCCCTGTTGAGTTTGCCAATCGTTCGCCCCGCCTGCATGGCATAGCTCGGTTGCCGGTCCGCCGGGCCAGTCGGGGTAATAGACGTAGTGGCCGGCGTTGGCGGCGGGCCATCGGCAGTGCCTTCAGGAAACAATCCCTTGATACTCTTGGCGGCAACCCATTCCGCCATTCCGTCCTTCCAAACCAGGTCCGCCGGCGCGAGGTTGCCCCGATCCGCCAGGTCTTTGAGTTGGGCGGAGGAGACGGGGCCGAGACTTTGTCCGCCTCTACCGTAATACCATAGCGTTGCCATCGTGTTGTCCTTCCGGTCCACGCCGCGCGGCTGCCATGCCTGGCAGCGTTATCACAACGATTCGTTATTTTGCGGGAACGCCGAAACGAAAAAGGAGCGCCGACCCGCAACGCCGCTCCTCGAACCCCGACCAAGGGGCGCAGCAGAACAGCGCCCGGCCGACGCCCCATCTCGGGGCGGTCGTGCCAAGCACTGCTTCATTGGTTCAAGAGCCACAGTTCGGCTCAGGTTGGTTGTTTCTCTGGAAGCAGACCTGACGCTCTCGCGTCGTTCAAATTGTCTTCATGGCCGGTCTACGGCCCTTTGGTCATCCCTCGTTCGGTTCTCTGATTATTCCAATTCAGGCTGGTCAGGTTGCCAGCGTCTTTCCATTCATCTGCTAGCGTAATCAGGGGGCAAGAGGGTTGCAAGCCCCCCGGCCCATAATTCGCCGCAGAAAATACAGATCGATGGCCGATACACCTCGCAAGAAAGTTCAATTGGTGTCCTGTCGCCGTATGACCTTGACCGACCGCGATTCGGCGGTTATACTAGTGGTATGAAGACTGCCGTATCTATTCCCGACGAAGTGTTCACGGAAACCGAGCGTCTGGCCCGGCATTTGAAGAAGTCGCGGAGCGAAGTTTATAGCCTTGCCTTGGCCGAGTATGTGGCGCGTCACGCCCCGGAGCGGGTGACCGAAGCCATGGATCGCGTCTGCAGCGAAGTGGGCGGGGAAAGCGACGAATTTGCGGCCGCGGCCGCGCGGCGAATCCTGGAGCGCAGCCAGTGGTGATCTCCCGCGGGGATGTTTGGCGGGCCGATCTATCCGAGCCAAGCGGCTCCGGCCCCGGGTTTCGGCGACCTGTCGTGGTGGTTCAGTGCGACGCAATAAACCGCAGTCGAATTGCCACTGTCGTATGCGTGCCGCTGACGAGCAACTTGAAATGGGCGGATGCTCCCGGAAACGTGCGTCTTGAGCCCCGATTCACAGGGCTGTCGAAGGAGTCCGTAGCCAACGTTTCCCAGATCATCACGCTGGACAAGTCCCTGCTGGCAGAACACGTCGGAAAGCTGCCCAAAGCGAAACTGGGATTGATTCTCTCGGGAATCGACATTGTATTGGGGTGATAGGTCCTGGTCTTGCTAACCGACAAAGAATAAAAGTGATGTTTTTGGTTCCATTCCCTATAAACAAGATATACAATTAAAGTGTATTCGATATTTAGGCACTCGAACGAAACCTATTTTAGAAACAATAATGCCCTCACCCCTAGCCCCTCTCCCAAAGGGAGAGGGGAAGTTTTGCTTAGGGACTTTTGTAATCTTTCCGGTGCAATGCGATGTGTTACAGAATAAGAGACGTCTTAGTGGTCGTGATTACGGCTTGGGCCGCGGCTGCCGCAGCCCAGGACCTGAAAACCATGCAGAATTTGAACCAGGTGGTTCGCACCGGGCTGGTGCAGTTCCGCGTTATTGCGGGCCGCGTGTCGCTTGATTGCTCGCGGGTAAACAATTATCAAACCGCCAACAACTTCGACAAGCAGCAAGACTCGCTTTCCATCCAACCGGACGACCGCGACGTGGTATTATCATACAATTGGACGAACGGCAAGCAGCAGCTATCCATCGATGTTTCCAACGTCTCGAAAGTTCGCATTCGCTATAGCGGCAAAGGGGATGATCCGCAGGTTCCAGTGGAATTCTATCAACCGTTGCAGGCAAAAACGACACTGAAAGTCGGTCCGGAAGGCAAGCAGCAGATCTATAGCGCCCCGAACCTCTGGCATTTGTTTTTGGCTTATCCCGCGGAAACCAAGCAGTATTTGGCGCCGCTGCTGGAACTGCTGCATCCCAATTGGAAATTGTCCGAATCGGCCGCGTCTTTGGAAATTGAATTGCTGCGCAGGGCGGGCAATAATGAAACAACGGATCGAAAGCATTGGGCTGAGTTGGTCGAACAATTGGGCGACGAGAGCTTTGCCAAGCGCCAGGCGGCAGATCGGGCGATCCGCGCGGCCGACCCGGCCGTGCTGAACTATCTGCAACAACTCGATTTCAGCCGGCTTGACGCCGAACAACAATTCCGCGTTCGCCGAATTATAGAAGCTTTAAGCGAACGGCTGGGCGACGACTCGCCGGAGCAGGTGGCATCTTGGCTGGCAGGCGATCCGTCGATCTGGCTTATTTTGCTGGGCAGATCCGAGGCAGCCACGCGCCGGCAGGCCGCGGGTCAACTAATCGCCATGCTTGGCGGTCCGATCCCGGTCGATCCCGAGGCCGATCCGTCCACGCAAAAAACTCAAATGGAACAACTCCGCTTGCGCATCGAAGGCCTGGCCACGGAAAATAAATAAATATTGTAACTCAAACTTTCATAGGGGATTTCTTTTCTCTAGCCCAGGCGTTTTACGCCTGGGATGAGGAGCATTCCACTATCTCTTTCATTTAGCCCCTTTAGGGGCGGTTGAAGCTTGGAACAAAGGAATCCCGTGAACGGGATTGACATTAAATAAAGGTAGCGGCTTCCAGCCCCAGGCGTAAACGCCTGGGCTAGGGAAAAAAGAAAACTATGAAATTAATACTGAAAACCGAACAATGCCCGAAATCTCAATCCTGCTTTTAGGCGAAACCGATCGCCCGGAATTTTGCGATTTCCGCTCGACTTTGGAGTCATTGGGCCGGGTAAGCCGCATCAGCGAGATGGAGCGGGCGATCAATGTCTTGGAAACGGGCGAAGTGATTCCCGACGTAATCGTAATCGCGCAGGCGTTTCCCCGGCAGTTTTCGCATGGCGACGTCGATCGCTTGCGACGGCTTGCGCCGCTTAGCCGGATTCTAGGACTGCTGGGAAGTTGGTGCGAGGGTGAAACCCGCAGCGGCCAACCCCTGCCCGCCATCCGCATTTATTGGCATCAGTGGCGCGCGCGGGCCGAGCGAGAGTTGCGCCGCTTAATCCAGAGCCAATGCCCAAGTTGGGGCCTGCCGGTAACGGCTACCGAAGAGGAACGCCTGTTGGTAAGCGCGGCACAAGCGCCGCCGCGCGGCCAAGGACTCGTCGCCATCCACGCGGGCGGGTTCGCAATGGCAGATTGGCTATCGGAGGCCTGCCGGACGTGCGGGTATTCAACTGCCTGGCTGCGTCCGCCCCATTACACGCACGTCGAAGGCGCGGCGGCGGCGATTTTCGACGGTTCCGACTTGCACGGCGAAGAGCTTGAGCAACTCCGCCGCCTGACCAACGCCCTCGGGCGCAGGCCGGTTATCGCATTGCTGGATTTTCCCCGCATCGAAGACGAGCGCCGCGCCATTGCCGCCGGGGCAGCGGCCGTTTTATCGAAACCGTTTTATCTCGACGATCTTTATTGGCAGATGGACCGGGTGGGCAAAGTGGTTAGCGGATGATATTTGCCGCGAAACCGCAAGCGGTTTTATTGGGTTATTCAGCCCTTATTCCTGCGACCAATGATCGGGCAGCGTGGTGCCCTTGGGGACGACCATGATGCCGTTGCGGATCACTCCGTATTGGGTTTCGAGGGTGTCTTCCAGGCCTTTTTCATTGATGATGCGCGCGTTGCGGCCGATGCGGCAGTTCTTGTCGATGATTGCGCCCTCGATAAGCGTTCCCGGGCCGACGCCCAGGGGCGGCAGACCGTTCGATTTGTGCAGGGCAATGTCGCCGGGCAGTTCGTAGAAATCGTTGCCCATCACCACGGAATTGCGGATTATCACGTCGCGGCCGATCAAGCACCGTAGTCCGATGATGCTGTTTTCGATTACCGCGCCTTGTTCGATCCGCGAGCCTTCGGCGATCAGGCTGCCTTTGATAGTCGCCCCTTCGACGCGCATGGGAGGAAGAAATCTTGCCCGGGAATAAATCGGCGTGCTCTGCGACAATAAATCGAACGAGGCATCGGCGGCCGCCAGGGCGAGGTTCGCCTCGTAAAACGATTTGATCGTGCCGATGTCTTCCCAATAGCCGTCGAAAAGATAAACCCGCACCTTGCGCGAGCGGATCGAGGCGGGAAAGACTTCTTTGCCGAAGTCGCGGTAGTTGGTCTTGTCGAGCACGTCCATGAGCGCCTGCCGATTGAACAGGTAGATTCCCATGTTTGCCAGCAGGTCGCGGCCGCGGCTCTGGAAACCTTGGGCGTCGATCCATTTGGGATCGGTGCGGACCAGGTCGCAATCGTGTTTGGTTTGCGGTTTTTCCAGGAAGCCCATCACCCGGCCCGTTTCGTCAACGCGCATGATTCCCAGTCCGGAAGCGGCTTCTTCTTGGACCGGCACGGCCGCGATGGTAACATCGGCGCCGGACTGTTCGTGGGCGGCTATCATGTGCCGGAAATCGATGCGATAAAGCTGATCGCCGGAAAGGATCAAGACTTTATTGATGCCCGGCTCTTCGGCGTAGCGGAGGTTTTGCCGCACGGCGTCGGCGGTGCCCTGGTACCAGTTGGCGTTATCCAGGGTTTGTTGGGCTGCCAAAATTTCCACAAATCCGCCGTGGAATACGTCGAAATTGTACGTGCTGCGGATATGGCGGTGCAAACTGACGGAATTGAACTGGGTGATCACGTAACAACGATTCAAACCGCTGTTGATGCAATTTGACAAGGGAATATCGATCAGGCGATACTTGCCCGCCACTGGAACCGCCGGTTTGGAACGGTATTTTGTAAGCGGATAAAGCCGCGTTCCTTGTCCGCCTCCCAGGACCAATGTCACAACGTCGCTCATGCAATAACCTCGATAGCCAAGCAGTCAAGATGAGTATAAACAATAAGTCAGTCTATCGAAGCTGGGAAGGATTGGGAATGTCCCCGTCATGTGGTTGTAATATATACATATTAAGTAGTACATCATTATTTTACTTATAATAACCACCTAATTAGGGGCAACTCGCCCTTGTCTTGCCGATCCGATTCTGGTACGGTTCTCGGCTTAATTAAAAAGTGTGGAAATACCGCGCGCTGAGGAAGGCAACTTTGATTGGATCAGTTTTGAGTCTAATTCTCGGTTTAAGCGTATGCACCGCAGGGCCAGAGACTGGACCGACGAGCGGGCCGCCCGTAGCGCTGCCGGTTCATTCTTCGGATGTCGAGCGGTTGCCGCCGGTGGGAAACGCACAGCCTCCGGCCGATTGGGTGTCGAAACCCCAATTTCACGATTTTTTATTGGATCAGGGCCTGCAAACCCCGGCCCTAAAAAAGCCTGATCAGGCAGAACCCAGTGTTATCGAGGAGGATGAAGAAGAAAAGCCAATAAAACTATGGGAAGGCTCTTTCACGCTCGGGCTGGACGGAGCGGAAGGCAA
>JBEKSO010000098.1:0-11039 GCA_049516935.1 Thermoguttaceae bacterium | reverse complement strand
GGTTCGATGCGTGTTATGCCGCGGACAGAAAAAGCGATGGCGGCCATGGCGATCAGGATTCCGCTCACAAACCCAATGATGAGACTGAGCGGCGTCATGTATAACTGCAAAAACGGCGTAACGACGGCGGCCAGCCACCAGGTGCGCAATCCCAGCAGCATAAGCGCGGCATAACCGATGCCCAGTATCAAACCAAAAATGCCTCCAACCAGTGCGATAATAAAACCTTCGCCCAGCAGAATCTGCCGCACTTGCCCGCGTTTGAGTCCCAGGGCCAATAAAATGCCGATCTCGCGGGCCCGCTGTTCCACGCCCAGGCGGAACAAGAGCAGGACCAACATCACCGCGGCGGCAATGATGAAAAAACTAAATGCCAAAAACAGCACGTTAAATGGCGTTGTGCCGGCAGCGGCGGCCAAGGCTTGCTGTTTGACGGGCTGAAAAACCAGGCCGAAGGCCGCGGGATCCAATGTCGAGAATTGTTTTTCCAAGTCTTCCAATGACATTCCCGCCGGCAGTTCAATGCGAAGCGACGTGGTATGTCCGAAACGGCTGCCCCAAAGGCGCCGGCCGGCCAACGATACAAACGCCTTGGGCGTGGCCCCGTATTGGTCCCAATATTTTTCGTCCTGGGTGCGGACCCGACGGGCATCGAAAGGAAACGGCGGATCCCAGTCGGCCATGGTCGCCTCGTCGGTCATGCCTTTGACCGTGGGGGTCAATGCGCGGTCGGCAGCCGCGCCGGCCAGTTGCACCACGGCAGCCAGGCGAAATGTTTTCGTAGTCTCCCGGATTTGGCCTTGTGCGCTCTCCGGTTCGAAATAAGTAACCGAGATCCGATCGCCCGGTTTGGCCCCAAGGTCGTCGGCCGCCCAGGAGTTCAAGGCAATCTCGTCGTCCTTTAGCGGAGGCAATGGTATGCCATCGACGGATAGAAACGGCCCCAGCGGCGGATGGCCGGCAAAGTCGATCGCGGTGATAGTGGAATAAGGGATTGTCTTTTGACGGGCACCGACCGAAGGTTGGTCGGCAATGGTGTTGGCCAAGTAAGTAAACGCAGGTTGGATGACAAGCCCTTCCGGCAGTTTGCTATTTGGGGGCTCTAACAAATCCTCCCCTCTCCCTTTGGGAGAGGGGCCGGGGGTGAGGGCATTGTTTGGATTCCTTAGTGCTTTAAGTATTTCCTTTTCCGCGCCGGGTTCCAATATCATTCGATTGGAAGTGATGTTTATATATCCCAGTGTAGTCTTTTCAATGCCAAGGCCGAGATCAGCCAACTTCGGGCTGAGCAGATTTTGCACTTTCGAACCGGATGCGGATGAGGATCTTTGCTCGCCTCTTTGCAATTGCACAAAAATGGCGTTCGTCCGGCCGGGTTGCTCCAATCGCTCTTGCAACCACGTTAGCGCGATGTAGGCGTTTAGCTGCAGGTGTTGCGTGGGCCTTAGACCGAAGCGTCCAAGACCGTCGGCCGGAATAATGCCGCTTATCGTGAGGCGGAAATTTTGCACCGTATCGCGTTTTTGACCCAAGGCGCTGTCGGCCGGAATTGAGCCCGGGCGCGGCAATCGC
Organism: Thermoguttaceae bacterium; assembly: GCA_049516935.1. GTDB lineage: Bacteria > Planctomycetota > Planctomycetia > Pirellulales > Thermoguttaceae > JBEKIK01. Next base: position 9,467 of record JBEKSO010000098.1, on the reverse strand, counting down.
ACGATCACTTCGTCGCCCGTTTTCACGGCAAGTCTTTCGGCCAACGGACGATTGAGCACGATTTCACGCGGTTTTAGCGAGGGCGCCGGATTTAAGCTTGGGCCTAATTGCCAAAAACGTCGATCGCAGCCGATTAGCTGTACGCGATTTGCCTGAAGCGGCCGGTTGGAGGCGGGATTTTCCATGCTCGCCGAAAGGATGATGGCCGGCGCGGCAGCCGATATCATCTTGCCGGCCTCATCCTGCTTGGACAATTCATCGGCCAATTGCGCGCGGAAGAAACGATCGGTTATGAGCGCTTCGTCGATATTTCCCAGCCTGTCCAGGGCCAGATTGCTGAGGCTGCCCCGCATCGAGTCGCCCACAAGCAATGCGCCCGCCAACACGGCAGTGCCCACCGCCGCCCCGGCGGCCACTGCCAGATTCATCCGCCAGTGATGGAGAAAAGCGGCGATGATCAGCCGGAAGGCAGACATGACGGGACGGGGGACAGATTCTTTGTGTAAAGGTTTAAGCACGTTTTGCGCATGTCAAGCAAAGCATTTTGCACACCTACTCATTTAGCCCCCGTTGAATACACCGGGGGTTTTGCTTGCGGCATTATACCGCGCCGCATATTAGTATATTGCTGGCAATGGGCATCGCACGGCGCTAAACCGCAAGCGGTTTTGTTCATCCTTCATCCCTCATCCTTCATCCCTCATCCTTCCCTCTTTCCTCTCCACTCGTTACTTTTTTTCTCTTAGCGGTTCGGGCAGCGCGAAGTGAATTTTTTCCTCTTTGGTATCGAGCGATTCCATTGTTGCATTGAAATGTTCTTTCAGCACGGCGACGCATCGCTGAACCACGGCTTCCGGGGCACTCGCCCCGGCCGTGACGGCTATGGTTTTCCTGCCCGTGAACCAGTTTAGATCTATGTCCTCGGGGCCGTCGATCAGATAGGCCGGGACGCCTTGCGATCGGGCCATTTCGGCCAAGCGCTGGCTATTCGAACTGTTGCAACTCCCCACGACAATTACTATGTCCGCCTTGCGAGCCAGCATCCTTACGGCCTCTTGACGATGTTGGGTGGCGTAGCAGATGTCCGCCCGGGCTGGGCCGACAATATGCGGGAATCGCTGCCGCAGGCGACCGATGACGGCGGCCGCATCATCGACGGACAACGTGGTTTGGGTCAGGAAAGCTATTTTGACAGAGCCAGCTAAATCAAGGCGATCGACGTCCTCGGGTGTTTGCACTAGTATAATCGAGTTCGGAGCCTCGCCCATGGTTCCCACTACTTCGTCGTGGCCCGCGTGACCTATTAATATGATGGTATAACCTTCGCGGGCGAAACGAATGGCCTCGGTGTGCACCTTGGTCACCAAAGGACAAGTGGCGTCGATAGTTATAAGCCCTTGCCGAGCGGCTTGTAGGCGAATATCAGGCGGAACACCATGGGCAGAATATAGCAAATGGGAGCCCTGGGGAACTTGGGATAAGTCGTCCACAAAAACCACGCCCTGCTTGCGAAAGTAATCCACTACCCAGCGGTTGTGCACGATCTCGTGATACACATAAATCGGCGTGCCAAATGTCTGAATTGCCAGGTCCAGGCTCTCGATGGCCATATTCACGCCGGCACAAAATCCCCGGGAATTTGCCAGGATAATATGCATGGTTTCCTCGTTGCTCGGAAAACATCATAATAACAGGGAACAGGGCAAAGCGGACAGGGGAAGGGGGAAGGATGAATAAAGAATGACGAATGTCGAAGCACAAATAATGAAATAATGACGAGATTCAAATGATGAAAAACCGCTTGCGGTTTCGCGATACACCCTGTCCATAGTCCACTGCTCACTGCCCACTATATTTGATGTTTTCACGTGATTTTCAACTTTTTGGACCCGAATCACTGCCAGGCTCGCCGCTGAGTTTGCGGGAGGCCGAGCGGTATTGTCGGAAATTGGCCAAACGGCATTATGAAAATTTTACCGTGGCAAGTTGGCTGCTGCCCGGGCGGCTGCGCCAACACTTTTACAATGTCTATGCCTATTGCCGCTGGGCCGATGACCTGGCCGATGAAACAGGCGATGCGAAACAAAGTCTTGCTTTGCTCGATTGGTGGGAAAGGCAACTTCGCGACTGTTATCGCGGGCAGACCGTTCATCCGGTTTTTATTGCCCTGGCCGAAACCATCCGCAAATTCACAATTCCCATCGATCCTTTTTTGGATTTGCTTTCGGCCTTCAGGCAAGACCAACGTGTAAGCCGTTACGAGACAATTGATGATTTATTGCAGTACTGCCGCCGGTCGGCCAATCCGGTGGGCCGTTTGGTGCTGTATTTAGGAGAGTGCAATTCGACCGAGCGTGCCGAGTTGGCCGATTCGATTTGCACTGGACTGCAATTGGCCAATTTTTGCCAGGACGTCGCCAGTGACTGGGATCGGGGCCGGATTTATTTGCCCCAGGCCGATTGCCGCCGCTGCGACTATACCGAGGCGATGTTCGCCCGGCGCCAGTGCAACGAGGCATTCCGCCGGCTGCTGAAAGAGCAGGTGGATCGGGCGGAAGGCTTTCTGCGCGCCGGATTGCCGCTGGTAAAGATGATGCCCCGGGATTTGCGTCTCGACGTGGCGCTTTTCATCCACGGAGGCCTGGCAATATTGCGGGCGATCCGCCGGCAGGATTATGATGTCTGGACCCGGCGTCCCGAGGTTTCTAAAATGGAAAAACTGCGGCTTTTTTTTAATTGCTGGCGGCGGCTACGTAGAGCGCGCACTGTGGAGTACAAGGAATAAAAAAATGCTTTTCGCTCGCAACGCCCTCGACAAAAGCTATGCATTTTGCCGCCGCTTAAGCCGCCGGTCAGGTTCAAGTTTCTACCAGGGTATTAAAATTTTGCCCCGCCAAAAGCGACGCGCCATGGAAGCGCTCTACGCCTTCATGCGGCACACCGACGATATAGTCGATGCGCAGCCCAGCCAGGCGGATAGTCTTGATGCAACAATCGATGGGCGGCGGAATCATTTACATCATTGGCGCACTGCTCTGGAAAAATCCTTGTCGGAAGAAGATCTGCTCTTTGCCGATCCTGATCGGACATCGATGAGACTGATTACTGAGGACGATTCTATTTCGGAATTCTTGTTGCCGGCCTTGGTCGATACCGTAAAAACATTTCATATTCCCGTTGAATATTTGTTCGCGGTCTTCGACGGCGTGGAAATGGATTTGGACCGTCATCGTTACGAGACCTTTGATGAACTCAAACTGTATTGCCAGCGCGTGGCCTCGGCCGTGGGATTGGCGTGCATTCATATTTGGGGATTTAACGGTCAAGGCACGGCCGAAGGCGACGCCGCCTTTGAATCCGCCTGGCAGGCCGGCATCGCCCTGCAACTGACTAACATCCTCCGCGACCTCAAGTCCGACGCCGCGGCCGATCGCGTTTATTTGCCGCTGGAAGACTTCCGCTCCTCGGGATACTCGATTGAAGAGCTTAAAAATGGCGTTGTAAACGACTCCTTTCACCGGCTTGTGAGATTGGAAATCGACCGTGCCAAGCAGTTTTATCGCGAGGGCGCCAAGCTAATGACTTTTCTCAATCGCGACGGGCGGCCAATTTTCGCTGCCATGATGGCTGCCTACGTCATGCTGTTAAAGAAAATCAGGCGACGGCCCGGGGATGTTTTTTCCCGGCAAATCAAACTTACTAAACTGGATTGGCTCTGGTGCAGCGCTTGGATGATTCGTCTCATGAATCGTTTGGATAACTTCAGTGAAATTATATACACGACGTTAAATGATGGATAATTCAGGCAAGACATTTGAATTCGGCGAAATCAACTCAGCCGCGGATGCGCCATCCGAAAATCCCCCGCCGGATAAACTGACGCAAGCCGAGTTGGAGCCGGCGCTGTCGGCCAATGTCGCCCGTTCGTCTAAATCGGTGGCCATCATCGGCGGCGGATTGGCCGGCATGGCCGCCGCGGCGATCTTGTGCGAACATGGATTGCAGGTCGATCTGTTCGAGCAGAGCGACCGTCTGGGCGGGCGGGCCGGCTCGATGGAAGAACCATGGAACCATCAGGTAATTGATCAATGCCAGCACGTGGCCATGGGTTGCTGTGGAAGTTTTCTCGATTTCTGCCGCCGCACCGGAGTGGAAGATTGCTTCCAGCGGCACAAAATGCTGCATTTTATCGGGCCGGACGGCAGGCAATCGGATATTACCGCCGCCGCCTGGCTGCCCGCGCCGTTTCATTTATTGCCCGGTTTTTTCAGGCTTAAATATCTTACTTGGAGGGAATGCTGGAGCATCTTTCGCACGCTGAGAAAATTGATCCGTTTGAAAATATATAAAGAATATGAGATTGAAATCGTCAGAGCATGGCTGCGGCGGCATGGACAATCTGAATCGGAAATAAGAAATTTCTGGTCAGTCGTGCTGACAAGTGCCCTTAGCGAGACGGTGGATTATGCATCTCTGGCAGCCGCGAAAAAAGTGTTTGCCGATGGATTTTGTGCATCTCGGCACGCTTATGAATTGGTAACGCCGCGAGTTCCGCTGGGCGAAATCTTCGATCGCCGCGTGCCCGAGTGGTTGGAGCGGCAGGGAGTAAAAATCCATCGCGGCGCCAGGGCGGCAGAGATTGCCTTCCGAGAAAAAGGCGAAGTGTCGGTGTTTCTATACAACGGAAACGTACAAGATTATGATTCCGCGATTGTTGCCGTGCCTTGGTTCGAGGCGCCAAATCTTTTTTCCGCTTCGCCTGCAAATCCCCCCCCGAAATCGAAGGCAGTTATTCTATCCTCTTCGACTGCAAATTTTCTCATGAAATTGGTGGCATTAAAACAAATCCCTTTCGCCTCTATTACCGCTGTGCATTTGTGGTTTGATCGGCCGATTACACAACTGCCGCATGCGGCATTGGTAGGAAAATTGAGCCAGTGGATTTTTAATAATAATTCTTATTGTCAGGTTGTCATAAGCGCCTCACATCGCATAGTTATTAGATACAAACAGGATGAATTGCTGAAAATAGTTCTAGCTGATTTGGCGGCCGTTTTTCCCGATGCCCGGCAGGCAACATTATTGAACTCGCGGATAGTGACGATGCCCCGGGCCGTTATTTCCTTGCAACCAGGGGTAGATCAACTTCGACCATCGCAAAAGACCGGCACACCTAATTTATTCTTAGCGGGCGACTGGACCGCCACAGGCTGGCCCAGTACCATGGAAGGGGCCGTGCGCAGCGGTTACCTGGCCGCCGAGGAGTTATTGAAATATCTAGGACAATAGTTTTTTGATTTTATTCATCGGTTATCAGACATATTTAGCCCCCGGTGAATACACCGGGGGCCGCATGGAGAAGCGTGACACCGCAAGCGGTTTCAGTTGTTTATTCAGCATTCAGCATTCAGAAATCAGCATTTTTTCATCCCTCATCCCCATGAAAATCGTTCACCTGGTCGCCGGCGCTGGAGGGATGTATTGCGGCAGTTGTTTGTACGGCAATACCCTGGCTGCCGCCATGCAGCGTCTGGGCGAAGAGGCGATTTTGGCCCCCATGTACACGCCCATCCGCACTGATGAAAAAAACGTGAGCGTCCACCATATCGCCTTCGGCGGAATCAACGTGTACCTGCAAGAACACTTCGCCCTGTTCCGCCACACGCCCTGGTTTCTCGATCGCCTGTTCGATTCGCCCGAACTTTTGCGCTGGGTTTCCCGGCGGAGCGCCAGCGTAAGGCCGGAACATCTTGGGGCCATAACGGTTTCCATGCTTAAGGGCGAGGAAGGCCGGCAGCGCAAAGAAGTGGAAAAACTGGTGCGCTGGCTCGACCGCGACGTCCGCCCGGACCTCGTGCATCTGAATAACGTGATGTTGATCGGTTCCGCCCGGGAAATCCAGCATCGGTTGGGCGTTCCAGTGGTGTGCACGCTATCGGGCGAAGACATTTTTCTGGAAAAACTGACCGAACCGTATTACTCGTCCGCCCGGCTTCTGCTGCGTCAGCGGGCGGCCGAATTGCCGGCCTTCGTGGCCATGAACCGCTATTACGCCGATTTCATGGCCGATTATCTGGCCGTGCCCCGCCAACGGATCGAAGTCATTCCACCGGGCTTGAACCTTGAGGGACACGGGATCGGAAATGTCGAAAACACTTTGCCCAACAAACAGTCGATTGCCATCGGGTATTTGGCTCGGATTTGCCCGGAAAAAGGCCTGCACCAACTTGCCGAGGCCTTGAAAATCCTTGCCGACGATAAGACCCTGCCAGCTGTCAGGCTGCGGGCGGCAGGCTATCTCGATGAGGCCGAGCGTCCCTATCTGGACAAGATCAAGCATCAATTGGAAATTTGGGGATTGGCCGACCGCTTCGAATATCTGGGCGAGTTGGATCGGCCGGGAAAGATCGCCTTTTTACAATCGCTGGACGTGTTCAGCGTTCCCACGGTGTACCGCGAGAGCAAAGGGCTTTTTGCCTTGGAAGCCTGGGCCAACGGCGTGCCCGCCGTGTTGCCCGCTCACGGGACGTTTCCGGAACTGGTCGAAGACACCGGCGGGGGCCTGCTTTTCGAGCCGGGAAAACCCCAAGCCTTGGCCGACGCATTAAAACAGATGATCCAAAATCCCGATTTCGCCGCCCAGTGCGGACGCAGGGCTAAACAAATCGTCCACGAACGTTACAATGCTGATATTATGGCCCGGCGAATGGTGCAGTGGTATAAAAAAGTGATGAATGCTGAATTATGAATGCTGAATGTCAGAAGAAGTAGGTTATGCTTTAGCATAACATTGTGCAAGATAAAAAATGCGTTATGCTAAAGCATAACCTACGGTTGCCTTCTATCCCATGCCCGCTTTAATTGTCGATAACGTTGCCAAGCAATATCCAACCCGGGGCGAACCGCTGGAGGTGCTGCGCGGGGTGTCGTTGGAGTTGGAAGCCGGTCGGAACGCGGCGATTATCGGGCCCAGCGGATCGGGCAAGAGCACGCTTTTAAGCATCATCGGCTCCTTGGAAAAACCCACCGCCGGCCGAGTCGTGCTGGACGGTCAGGATCCGGCCGGGCTGGACGAACCCGCTTTGGCCGAATTTCGCAACCGGCGGATCGGTTTCGTGTTTCAGGATCATTACCTTTTGCCGCAGTGCTCCGTTTTGGAAAATGTGTTGGTGCCCACGGTCGCCGGTGGAAAGACAACGGCCGAAGCCATGGATCGAGCCCGAGTGCTGGTCGATCGCGTGGGATTGACCGCTCGCTTGGAGCATCGTCCGGCCGAACTATCCGGCGGCGAGCGGCAGCGGGTGGCCATCGCCCGGGCACTGATAAATCGGCCGACCCTGCTCCTGGCCGACGAGCCGACTGGCAATCTCGACCGCACCAGCGCCGAGCGGATCGGCCGCTTGTTGCTGGACCTGCAACAGCAGGAGCGGATGATGTTTGTCCTGGTTACCCATAGCGAGCGTCTTGCGGCCTTGATGACCCGGCGATTTGAATTGGATGAAGGGAAATTGAAGGAAATATCTTGACGTAAGACTCCAGTTGGGGCGACAGTTGTACTGTCGCCTCGGGGTGGCAGTACAACTGCCACCCCAACATCCTGGATGAAGGGAAATTGAAGGAAATATCTTGACGTAAGACGGCTTTGTAATTGGCGATAGAGCATGTATACTTAATCGCGCTGAACAAAAATTGGAAAAAGTGGGCAATAAATTGCCCACCCCCCAAACAAAAAGGTGGGCAGTAAACTGCCCACCCCATAAACGTCTAACCGCTGGGTCCTGAATCCCGAACCCCAAACCCTGAACCCTTTTATATGCGTCCTATCCGAACGGTATCGATTTTTCCCACATTGTTGACCCTGGGGAACCTGGTTTGCGGATTTTTTGCCATCGTAGTCGCGGCACGGGTGGAAAAGCCGGACCTGATTGATTTGAACGTTTGGAAATTTGAGGACACGACGAATGTGATGATAAGCGGATGGCTGATCTTTCTGGCCATGGTTTTCGACGGTTTGGACGGGTATGTCGCCCGGCTTTCTCGAACGGCCAGCGATTTCGGGGCCCAATTGGACAGTCTTTGCGACGTGGTAACATTTGGCGTTGCCCCCGGTTTTTTGCTGGTTAAGATGTGCCCGAAGTTTACGTACCTGCACAGCCAGGCGGTTTGGGTGATCGCCGCTTCTTTTGCCGCTTGTGCGGCGCTCAGATTGGCGCGGTTCAATGTCGAGACCAGCGATGATGACGAGCACTTGAGTTTTAACGGGCTTCCCAGCCCGTCGGCGGCAGGCGCCATCGCGGGATTCGCAATCATGTTTTATACCCTCCGCGACGTAACCAATCCTTTGCTATTCGCCCGTGAAATTGACGCCGTATTGCAATACATTTTACCATTCTACGGGGTTTTGCTGGCCTTGCTTATGGTTTCGCGGGTTCCCTATCCGCACGTGGTGAACCAGGTGTTTCGCGGCCAGCGAAGTTTTGGACATCTTGTCGGTGTAATCTTCGCCTTCGTGGCCATCATGGCCATCCGAAACTACTCCATACCGATTATTTTCTCCGTCTTTGTTTTTTATGGTCCAGTACGAATGGCCTGGGGAAAAATTATGCACCGCCGGCAAGAGGAAGAAGAATCGCTGTTTTGAAGGATGAGGGATGAGGGATGAAGGATGAGGGATGAATTGAATTAGCCATCAGCTATCAGCTATGGGCGCGTGGCGATTGAAGGCTGAAAGCTGATAGCTGATAGCTGACTGCTCCGTGATCTCCGTGTCTCCGTGTTGAAAAATATAATTGTAAGGGTGTCATAAATGTTTTCCGGAATTGTCGAAGCCTTGGGAACCGTGGCCGAATTGCGCATTGAGCCGCCGGGCTGCCGCATTATTGTCCGCGAGGCGAAGATCGCGGCCGAAGCCAAGGCGGCCGACAGCATTTGCCTAAACGGCTGCTGCCTGACGGTGGTGGAACAAAACGGCGACACGTTCGGTTTTCAGGCCGGTCCGGAAACCCTCGCCCGCACCAACCTCGGCCAACTGAAACCGGGAAGCCGCGTCAATTTGGAACGCGCCCTGGCCGTGGGCGGGCGATTGGGCGGGCATTTCGTCTCCGGACACATCGACGCCACCGGCGCCCTTATCGAACGCATCGATCAAGGCGATTGGTCCACGTTCTGGTTTTCCGTGCCCCGCAGCCTGGCCCTGCAAATGGCCTCCAAAGGTTCGATCGCCGTCGATGGCGTGAGCCTGACGATCGTCGAAAGCCAGGCGGATCGCTTCAGCGTTGCGCTTATTCCTTACACTTTGGCCGTTACCACTCTGGGGCCATTGGTCGTGGGCGGCACGGTCAACCTCGAGACCGATATCCTGGCCAAATACGTGCAACGGCTTTTCGAGGCCCATAATTGGAGGTAAGTTCTAAGTCGTCAGTTATCAGTGATCAGTAAACCGTTTTCAGTAATCAGTTATCAGTGGA
>JBEKSO010000097.1:0-11057 GCA_049516935.1 Thermoguttaceae bacterium | reverse complement strand
TTACACGGAGTCATGATTGTTTTACTCCTTAAAAGACAAGGATTGCCGACCTTTACAAGCATAGCAGAGATAAAAGGATCTCTCAATAATATAATGCTGCCAAGGGCAAATTTCCACACGGATATCATTTATTTGCGGTTGGCTTGCCGAAGTTAGCAGGCCGGGCGATAAAAGGCGGCTTTTCCCGGTAAATCGGCAGGAAACAGGTCATTTTCGCTGAAAAGACCGGGAAAAACTCTTAATCGCCCGTTCCCATGCAGAGCATGGGAACGAGATTTCAGGAAAACGGCCTTTTGGCGACTTATCGCGAAACCGCAAGCGGTTTGGCGGGATATATATTAAATTTTGGAAAACGGCCTTTTGGCGACTTATCGCGAAACCGCAAGCGGTTTGTCGGCACGGGCTTTACACCAGCCTTGCTGGACCTTGCTGAGATCGAGCGAGCCGAAGGAAACGGTTTCCGCGGCATGGGCGGTCAGGGCAAACATCATTCCCGTTAATTAGCAATCCCATAGATATCGTTGATAAACATTTGGCTTTGTGAAGAGTCATGATTGTTAACTCCTTTAGAAATAAGGATTGCCAATCTGGGTAATTAGAGCAGAGATTAACGATTGCACAATAATTTTCCCTAACCTTAATCGTTACAATCCGATCTGCCGACAAAACTGATAAAGGCGAATCAGCGGCTAAAGCGTGATTGGCTGATGAAGAAATTGCCTTTACACAATCCTTGTTCCCAAAAGGAGGGAAAGATGGGAGTTAAATGTTTTGTGGCCATCGCATTGGTCGGACTTCTGCCGGCTATGAGCATGGCCCAATATGCGAAACCGCCTGATATTATATCAGGCAGGAGCGAAGTTGCTTTTGTGCCCAAGGGAGACGTGGCGGGATTGCCGCTTGCCGGTCAAGCGGAGTTGGTCCCTGCGCCTGCCCCGGAACCGGGGTCATTACCAGGCATGACTATATGCCAGTTGGAAGAAATGGCGACAAGCTGCAATCCAACCTTGGTGCAGGCGGCGGCCCGAGTGCAAGCGGCACGCGGTCAGTATGTTCAAGTGGGCCTGTATCCAAATCCTGTCGTTGGGTATCAGGGTACTGAAATCAACGACGAGGGGCAGGCGGGGCAACAAGGCGGATTTATCGGTCAGGAGATTGTCACCGCCGGGAAGTTGCGCCTAAATCGTTGCGTTGCCAGCCAAGAAATTCAACAGGCCGAGTGCGCCTGGGAGGCACAACGATTGCGCGTGATGACAGATGTGCGGCGTGGATTCTATGACGTGCTTGTGGCACAAAACACTTTGGAACTCGCCGAAAAGTTAGTGCGTATCGGCGAGGAAGGCGTCATGTCCACAGAAGCACTGATGAAAGCGAAGGAAGTGGCCCGCATCGATGTTCTGCAAGCGCGAATCGAAGCCGATTCGGCTAAAATCTTGCTGGAAAAGTCGAGAAACCGTCATGCAGCCGCTTGGCGCGGCCTGGCGGCTATCGTCGGCAATCCGATGATGCAGCCAGTGCCATTAGCGGGCAATTTACAGGACGGCATGGTTGAGCTCTGCTGGGAAGATACGTTGAACCGGTTGCTGGCCGAAAGTCCTCAGCTTGCCGGCGCCCGGGCCGGCGTCGCTCGTGCCCAAGCGGCATTGAGCCGGGAGTGCGCCGGGCGGTATCCCAATGTTGCGTTGCAGGCTGGAGTGCAGTATGACAACGCGACCCGAGACGCCATTGCCGGAGTCCAAGTCGGGGTTCCGCTGCCGATATTCAATCGCAACCAGGGCAACATTTGTAAAGCCCAAGCAGAACTAACTGCGGCTCAGCGCGATGTTGAGCGCGTGCAATTGGCGCTGCAACAGCGATTGGCATTGGTTTTCGAGCAGTATGCCACGGCCCTTCGACAAGTTGAAAAGTACCACGACGACATCCTGCCGAATGCGCAAGAATCGTTGAAGTTGGTCAGTTCAGGCTACCGGCAAGGCGAGTTTAGTTATCTAGTGCTGCTTACGGCGCAGAGAACGTATTTTCAAACAAACCTTGCATACCTGGATGCGCTACGCGATCTTCGTACAGCGTGTGTGGCAATTGAAGGGTATTTATTGGGGGACAATCTGCAAGCCGTGGAAATCCCAGAACGAAGTACCGAGTAAAAAAGCTGATTCTTGTAGAAGGGTTAGAAAAAAATTCAAGTTAATTTGGGTAAAAGCGGCTAAATAATACTAGCCGATGGAGGGGTGGACCTTCCCGTGTAAAGATTGTAGGATTGCGCGGCCGATAGTTATTATGGCGAAAAAGAGGATTGTATGTCCAGGTTGATTCGTATCGTTACTGCAGCGGTGTTCACGGCTCACATGATGCTGGGCTGTTGTTCACACCATGCACATGCCTGTGACGGCAAGGACTGCCCGTCTTCTTCTCGGGGAACTCCGACGCATGATAGTCAATGCCCCGACAGCCACGGAAACGGATCGGACCACTCGCAGCATGGTTCGCCCGATTGCCATGGAGCGAAGTGTTCCTTTGTACCTCCGAGATCCGAAGCGGGCAACTTGTTCGGTCATTTTTTTCAAATGTTTGCGGCGCCGTTGTTCCAAGCCCTGTCTTCTCAGGCCGGTATTGCCAACGAGCAACGTTTCTTCGCCGCAGGCCGGCTTCTAACGCCGATTCGCCTCGAACTAGCCAATCAAGTCTTGCTGATTTGATTTTGACCTCTCTCGCCTTTCGCACTATTTGGCGCTGCGCATCGCGCGGCAAGAGCGGCATTTTTTTCTCAAGGAGAATATAACCATGAGAATACGATTTTCTCTACGATGGATATTGAGCCATTGGGGCGGGCGGCTGGCGGCGATTTTCCTGATTGCAGTCGTCCTGCTAGCGCTGGGCGCCTATAAGTTCCCGCAGACCTGGAATTGGGTGGCCCTCACTATACGTGCGGCGGAGGCTTCGATAGCGCACGGGGAAAATATCGCCGACCGGCACGAGGGCCATGCCGACGCCGACGAACATGACCACGGCGCACATGCCGACGGAGACGAACATGATCACGGCGCGCACGCCGATGGAGACGAAGACGAACACGATCACGAACACGAACATGCCCACGAAGCCAAGAAAATCTACAATCACAAACATGATGAAGCGGGGGCAATCAAGCTAAGCGATCAGGCCAAAGGGAATATCGGCTTGCGCGAGGCGAGGATCGAATTGAGCACCTTCGAGCGAACGATTACCGTGCCCGGCATAGTCGTCGAGCGCCCGGGATGGTCGGTGATGGAAATTACCGCGCCGATGACGGGGGTGGTCACGCGGATTTATCCGATTCAGGGCCAGGCCGTCCAACCCGGCGAGCCGCTGTTTGATGTCCGCCTGACCCACGAAGACCTGCTGCAAGCGCAGACGGAGTTCTTGCGGACCGTCGAGGAACTGGACGTAATCGGCCGGGAAGTGGCCCGCCTGGAAAAGATCTCCGCCGACGGCGTGATTGCCGGCAAGACGCTTTTGGAGCGCAAATACGAGCAGCAAAAACAGGAGGCCGCCCTGCGAACGCAAAAGCAAGCGTTGCTATTGCACGGCCTATCCGCAGAGCAAGTGGACAACATTGTTTCCCAGCGAACACTGCTGCAAAGCCTGACGATCCGCGCGCCTGTGCGTGAAGCGGCGGCAGAGGCGCATCCTCTGCAAGTCCAGCAGTTGAAAGTCTCGCAAGGAAAATACGTCAATGCGGGCGACACGCTTTGCACGCTGGTGGACTATGGAGAACTGTACATCGAGGGTCAGGCGTTCGAGCAGGACATCCAGGTGATTAACAAGGCGGCCTCGGCCGGCTGTGGCGTCTCGGCCAGTCTGGGATCAAGGTCCACCGGCGACGAGGAAGCATTCCCGGGGCTTTGCATTCTCTATCTCGACGATAAAGTGGACCCGGAGTCGAGGGCTTTTCACTTTTACGTGGCGCTTCCCAACCGCATACTTCGGGAAGACAAGGCGGAGGGCAGGCGTTTTGTTTACTGGCAATTCAAGCCGGGTGAGCGAACCCAGGTCCGCATTCCGGTGGAGCAGTGGACGGGCCGAATCGTGCTGCCCGTCGAGGCGGTGGCCCAGGAAGGGGCCGAAGCTTACGTCTTCGAGGCCAACGACGATCATTTCGACCGGCGCCCGGTGCACGTCGAGTTCCGGGACCAGGAGCGGGTGGTGATTGCCAACGACGGAACTTTAAAATTGGGCAATACGGTGGCCATGACCGGGGCGCATCAAATGCAGTTGGCATTGAAAAACAAGGCCGGCGGCGGGATCGATCCGCACGCGGGGCACAATCATTGAGGAAAGGATGAGGGATGAAGGATGAAGGATGAATAAACAACAGCAACCGCTTGCGGTTTCGCATTTTTCAACCGTCCACCGTCCACTGACCACTGCACACTAATATTTGACCACTGAAAGCTAATTATCGAGGATTATCATGCTGAATGCCATTATCCGTTTCTCGTTGCGTTATCGGCTGTTGACGATAGCCGTGGCCGTGGTGGTGCTGGTGTACGGGGGTTACATTCTGTACAACCTGCCCATCGACGTTTTCCCGGACCTGGACCGGCCGCGGGTGACGGTGATGACCGAGTCGCCCGGTTTAGCCCCGGAGGAAGTGGAGACGCTTGTCACCTTTCCCCTGGAATCGGTGTTAAACGGGGCGACCGGCGTGCAGGCAGTCCGCAGTTCATCGGGGATCGGGCTCAGCGTGGTTCAAGTGGAATTCGCCTGGGGAACGGACATTTATGTGGACCGGCAAATAGTGGCGGAGAAACTGGCTTTGGCCGGGGAAAGACTGCCGGAAGGCGTGCACCCTCAAATGGGTCCGATTTCCTCGATCATGGGCCAGATCATGATAATCGGCATGTGGAGCGAAGGAGGCAAAACGTCGCCGATGGAGGTGCGCACGCTGGCCGATTGGGTCGTGCGGCAGCGACTTCTGACTATTCCCCGCGTCGCGCAGGTCATTACGATGGGCGGCGGGCGCAAGCAGTACCAAGTGCTGGTCAATCCCAATGCGCTACGGAGCTACGGGGTAACTCTGCACGAGGTCGAACGGGCGATGGCGGCAAGCAACGACAACGCCACGGGCGGGTATCTGAACAGCGGGGCGCGCGAGTATATGGTGCGCTCGATCGGCCGGTTGCAGAGCAGCGAAGATATCGAGGACGTGGTAGTGAAGGCGGATAGCGAGCGGCCGATTCTTCTGGGGCAGGTGGCCCGGGTGGTGGAGGCGCCGCAGGTCAGGCGCGGCGATTCGGCCGTCAATGGTGCGCCGGCGGTGATGCTGACCATTGCCAAACAGCCCGGGGCGGACACGCGGCTGCTGACCGACCAGATTTCCTCCGCCCTGGAGGGATTGAAGGCCAGTTTGCCGCCCGACATCCGCATCAACCCGGAGGTTTACCAGCAGAAGGCGTTTATCGAACTGGGGATCCACAACGTCATCGACGCGCTTCGGGACGGGGGGATTCTTGTGGTCATTATCCTTTTTCTGTTTTTATTGAACTTTCGCACGACGTTCATCACGCTGACGGCCATTCCGCTATCGATAGTGGTCACGGGCCTGGTGTTCAAATGGTTCGGGATGTCGATCAACACGATGACGCTGGGCGGCCTGGCGGTGGCCATCGGCGAACTGGTGGACGACGCCATCGTGGGCGTGGAAAACGTTTTTCGCCGCTTGCGCGAGAATCAACATTCCGCCAATCCCAAGCACGTTCTGCGGGTGGTCTACGAAGCCAGCAGCGAAGTGCGGAACTCGATTGTTTTCAGCACGATCCTTGTGGTGCTTGTATTTGTGCCCCTGTTCGCGCTTAGCGGCATGGAAGGCCGCCTGTTCTCGCCGCTGGGCGTGGCCTATATTGTTTCGATTCTGGCCTCGCTGGTCGTGTCTTTGACCGTCACGCCGATACTCTCCTATTGGCTGCTGCCCGGCGCGCGAATCATGCGGCGCGAGCAGGATGGGTTTTTGCTGCGATGGCTCAAGTGGCTGGTGGGATTCGCCATACGCTTCAGCATCCGGCGCCCTTGGGCGGTGCTGGGGACCGTGGCCACGGCCATGATTATCAGCCTTATAACGTTCACGCATTTGGGCCGCGACTTTTTGCCGCCGTTCAACGAAGGCACCGTGCAGATCAACGTGCTTTTGCCGCCGGGCGACTCTCTGGAAACATCGAACCTGATCGCCGGCATGGTCGAACAGCGGCTGAAGAAGATTCGCGGGGTGGTTGCCTTCGGGCGGCGCACGGGCCGGGCGGAACTGGACGAGCACGCCGAAGGGGTGAACATGTCGGAAATTATCGTCAGCTTCGACCCGAAGATGGGCCGCAGCCGCGAGGAAATCATGGCCGACATGCGAGAGGAACTCACCCAAGTTCCCGGCGCGGTGATCGCCGCCGAACAACCGCTGCAACACGTTATCGGGGCGATGCTTTCCGGCGTAAAAGCCCAGGTGGGGATCAAGCTTTACGGCGATGATCTCAACGTATTGCGGATCAAAGCGAACGAAATGAAGGCGGCCATCCAGAGCGTGCCCGGCGTGAAGGACTTGATGGTGGAACAGCAGATCGAAATACCGCAACTGCAGATCAACCTGAACCGGAAGGCCCTGGCCTCCTATGGACTGAACTCGGCCGAAGTGAACGAACAGGTGGAGACGGCGATGAACGGGCGGGTGGTCTCGGAAATCGTGCTCGGCCAGCAGAAGTTCGACCTGTTGGTGCGGCTGGACGATCCGTTCCGCAACGATCCGCAAGAGTTGCAGCGGATGACCCTGGAACTGCCGCGGCGCGGGCAAATCCCGCTCAGTGCCGTAGCCGAGGTTGTGGATTCCAGCGGGCCGAACACGATCAACCGGGAGAACGTGCGGCGCCGGATCATCATCCAGTGCAACACGGCCGGCCGGGATTTGGGGGGCGTGGTGTCGGAAATCCAGCAGCGGTTGGCGCCCATGCAAGCGACGCTGCCAACCGGTTATTTCGTGCAGTACAGCGGGCAGTTCGAGAGCCAGCAATCGGCGACGAGGACCATCGGGCTATTGAGCCTGGTATCGCTGGCCTGCATGTTGCTGACGCTTTACTCGCTGTTTCATTCGTTCAACCTGAGCCTGCAAGTGTTGGCCGCCCTGCCGATGGCCGCCATCGGGGCCGTGGCCGCGTTGGTCATCACGCGGCAATCGCTGACCGTGGCGAGCATGGTGGGGTTCATTTCGCTGGCCGGGATCGCCTCGCGCAACGGCATCCTGCTGATAGCGCACTACATGCACCTGGTTCGCCACGAAGGAGAAAGCTTCACCGCGCAAATGATCGAGCGTGCCGGCAAGGAGCGGCTTGCTCCCATGTTGATGACGGCATTGTGCGCGGGCATTGCGCTTATTCCACTGGCGCTTGCCGCCGGGCAGCCGGGCAAGGAAATCCTCTATCCGGTGGCGACCGTAATACTGGGAGGACTTATCAGTTGCACGCTTTTGGACTTTTTCGTTCGCCCGGCGTTGTTCTGGACCTTCGGCCGGAAGGCGGCCCAGCGAGTGTTGCAACATCACCATCGTGAACCGGACCTGAAGGAAACGGAATCCCAATCACGAGGGGCTGCCTATGAATTGCCGCACCGAAAGGTGGCTATTGTTCACGGTAAACATGCCGGTGTACTGCATTCTCAGGCTGTGTCAGGCGATTACAACCGCGAAAACAGGGAATGAGCAAATAATTCGGCCGGCTTTCAGTCCGGGCGAGGCGGTATAGTCGGTCTATTGCTAGTCAGATAAGTAATGTCGTGTTTTTCGTCGGAGCCGGGCCGTGCCGGCCCGGAAATGCCGGGGCGACACGCCCCGGCTCTGATTTTTTTCGACATTCTTTTCCTGAGATTCAATAATTCGATGCTTGACCATCCAGTTATAATGATGGATGACTTGCGGACAGAAAGCCGTCCGCGGCAAACGACTTCAACATGGAAAGATCGACAAAATGCAAATTCAACCATATTTGTTTTACAATGGCCGTTGCGACGAGGCCATCGACTTCTATCGAGCCGCGGTCGGGGCCGAAGTGACGATGCGCATGCGTTTCAAGGACAGCCCTGGACCCGTTTCGCACGGCACGGAAGAAAAGGTGATGCATGCCAGCTTGCGGATCGGGGATACGACGGTGCTTGTTTCAGACGGCCGGTGCGGCGGGCAGTTGGACTTTCAGGGTTTTGCGCTTACGCTGACTGTTGCAAACGATGCCGAGGCGGAACGGTTTTTTAAGGCCTTGGGCGACGGGGGTAAAGTGCAGATGCCGTTGGCGAAGACGTTCTTTTCGCCGAAGTTCGGCATGGTTGCCGACCGTTTTGGCGTGCTTTGGATGATTTATGTCACGCCCTGAGGATTGAAGTGGTGGAGCATATTAGAACAACGATGATTGGAAATCGCAGGTGCAATTTCGACCGTCCCTACGGGACGGGAAGGCAAGATTGAAGGCCTTCCTACCAAAACGATAAATCGCTGGGCTAAAATCGTACGACCCTAAGGGTTGCTGTTAAACGGGAATCTCCCCGGCAGATGCCGGGATTCTGGATTTCAACTTAACAATGTCACTGGCAATAGGTTAACGACTGCCGGAATAGGAGCTAATTACCACCGGCGGGTGTCAGATACTAGATATTGCGAGTTACATTATTTCTTCAATTTTCAGCAAAATTCTATAGACTTTTATCGGGGCATTGAAAAAGGCTGAGCATTTGGGGGGGTGGTTATTGACACAAAAAATTAAATTACTATATTAGTGATGGTTTTGATTCCAGATCACTAAGGTTGAAAAACTCTTCTTTTATTTTGGTGTGAGGCAGCGTTGGTGTGCACGCTAAGTCGTCCCGCGGCTTTTGGGGCAATCTCCCCTTAAAGACCTTTTGTGGGAATTCTTGTTAGGACTTTGCCCTGTTTTGCGCCCGGAGTTAGGAGAATATCGTTCGTTTACAATCTTTTCATCAGCTACATGAGGGGGAATGTTATGAAAACGAAGATATTAAAAAGTTCATTGTTAATTGCCTTTGGGTATGTCTTGTTCGCTGCAACAGCAATCGCTCAGACGGACAGCACGATTGTTTTACAACAAGGGATTAGCGGCTACACGGGCTGTGGCGACACGTACCTCGATGATGGAAGTTCCCATTATTATGAGAATTATGGCATAGATAACGATCCCAACGACTGGACTAAGTATCGAGACATCAAAGTGCGTTATTCCTCGGGTTCTTACGATCAATGGGATAGTTTAATTAAGTTTGATTTAAGCGGCCTGCCCAGTAATTGGAACATTACTTCGGCCTCGTTGAGTCTGTATTACTATGACGACAGCGTTATGAGCAGCGGCGACTGGCTGAACGTGGCCGTATGGCCGCTTATGGTAGATTGGGATGCGGGAAGCGGTCCCCACAACGGCGATGATCGGTCCGGGGCCGCTTGGGAATACCGCAAAGCAAGGCCGGATGATTCGGGATGGTACAACGCTGGCGCACGAGGCCGAGGACATGACACGGACGTCGATTATGACGCCGTGCAAACGCTAACTCATAATGGCTTCGGATGGGTCACATGGGATGGGACGGAAGTGACAAATACCGTGCGAGACTGGTATTCCGGGTCGCGGGCAAACGATGGCTGGGCGGTCGATAATTACGGATCGAGTGATACGACCAACGGAGTTCTTTTTCACTCCGCCGATTACTCGATTAGTCCGCCGGACTACCAATGGCGTCCGAAACTGACGATCAACTATACCGTGATTCCGGAACCGGGAACCTTGTCGCTTTTAGTATTGGCGGCATTGGGGTTCTTGCTTTGGCACGGGAATAGGAAGGAATAAATTCAGAAAAATCCGCAGCCTGGTTTTTTTATATAACTCATGGTCTGATTCTTCTTTCACCGCTTAATGATGTCCGCATGATTAATGGGGATATCAATTAAAAAGCGGATTACATACCGCAGAACGCGGAATATTACAGCGAGATCATCCTACATTGCTCCGCGTTCTGCTTTTTTGTTTTCTTGGTTATCGTGTTCCAACTCACCGGCGCGAGAACACTCTTCCTCACCCCTCACCTTATTTATCTTGTCTCAATCGACAACGTTGTCTATAATCCCCCATTATGACCGTCAAGTGTTAGATGCCGGGGGCATTTTGATCGTGCCCCAGGTTGAGCATTGGCGGAATGCCAGTGGCACCCGAAATTGCACTGGCAAGATGCCAGTGGCACCCGAAATTGCACTGGCAAGATGCCAGTGCCACCCGAAGCTTGAGGCTAATCCATCATGAAAGCCGCCGAACTATTTGTGCGTTGTCTGGAGCATGAAGGGGTAAAATATCTATTTGGTCTGCCGGGCGAGGAAAACCTGGACATAATGGACGTCATGCTGGATAGCACGATCAAGTTCGTGACTACCCGGCACGAGCAGGCGGCGGCGTTCATGGCCGACGTGTACGGGCGGTTGACTTGCAAGGCGGGCGTGTGTCTGGCCACGCTGGGGCCTGGGGCCACGAATCTGATCACCGGCGTGGCCGATGCGCATTTGGACTATGCCCCGATGGTGGCCATATCGGGCCAGGCGGCCACGACTACCATGCACAAGGAAAGCCACCAGCACCTCGATCTGGTCAATTTGTTTCGGCCGATCTCGAAATACTGCACGCAGGTGATCGAGCCGCAGACGGTGCCGGAGGTGGTGCGCAAGGCATTCAAGCTGGCGCAGACGGGCCGGTTTGGGGTGAGTTTCATCGACTTTCCCGAGAACGTGGCCAAGATGGAAGTGGAAGGATTGAAGCCATTGGCGGTCCACGAGGCGGTGCCGCCGGTGCCTTCGCCGGTGCAGATTCAGCGGGCCGCGGACATGATAAACAAATCGAAGTGCCCATTGATATTGGCGGGCAACGGCGTGGTTCGGGCGGGAGGCACGGAGTCGCTTTTGCATTTCGCGGAAGAGCTGAACATTGCCGTGGTGGAAACGTTTATGACCAAAGGGGTGATCCCGTCGTCGCACCGCTTGTGCCTGGGCACCGTGGGATTGA
>JBEKSO010000096.1:0-11070 GCA_049516935.1 Thermoguttaceae bacterium | reverse complement strand
GGGCGGGTTTTTCAAAGTCCGAGAGATGTTCCTGGTAATACTTATACATCTGATCGTAGGTGATTTCTTCATCGCGTTTGACTTGCTGCATCATGAACTGCTGGACCAAGATCCATTCCTTGAAACTCTTCCGCGCGTAATCCAACGAAATGCCCCGCTTGTGGAGTTTTTTATCCAAATCCGTTGTCGATTTGACTTCGCAACATTTATATAACGCCGGCAACGCGGTGGATTCGTAGAATTTATCCAATTGTTTTTCAATTTCCGGCCAATGTTCGGCCGGGAAGCTTTGTTTGGCGTCCAAATAGATTATTTTGGATTCAATGCGGTTAATCAGACGCTGTTTAATCAATAGCGTGCGTTGCATGTCAAATTGACCGGGCGGTATTTTGTCTTTGTACTGTTCCAGTAAATCATCGATGCCGTCCATGATTGCGCATGCAACCTCGGACTTCTTTACATTCTTCCAAGCAATTGACGTGCCCAATATTTCGCTGGCAAAGATGCCCTCCGATCCTACCCGGGCAATGATCTTGGTACCCTCGTCCAATACCATCGGCCCTTGCAGCGCCGCGGCAGCGACCGGCAATTGTGCGGCGGGCTGATTTGCCGGAATCGTTCCGCCCGGCCACGTGGCAGGCCGGCCGGCGACCGTCGGTTGCGCGGGCGCGCTGGGGACTACTTGGCGCATCATGTCGTAACGCGACATGGGTGCGCTCGCCGGAGCCGCGGGTGATACGCCCGACTGATTATCGCCGGAATCCCAGGGATCAGCGGCCACACCCGGCCGGACCACAATCGCCATTGTCAGCAATATGCCGGATAGCAAAGCAGACGGATAAAATGTTTTATGCAGCACGGAATTCCTCGTCTAATGTCGGGTGCATGAAATGCACCCGGCTAAACTATGGTGCGTTTCACGCACCCTGCCGTCTAAAGGAGCGAATACCCAAAAACGCGCGGGGAGTATATCGTCAATCTGACTGCCATTGCAACAGCGATTTTACAATTGCCTGAATGGCCCCTGGCTCCATAACTCCTTGATTCATAGGAAGATACGCGCTTCTTCCATCCACTATCCGAAGTTTCCCCCCATTGGCGGCCGCCAAGAGTTGGATCAGCCGGGCCGAAGTATACGTGAAAACCATGTATGGTTCTTCCAGGTGGATGGAATCGATTTGCCAATGATGGGCGTCCAAGCGGATTTCGGCCAATGACAGCAAATGCTCCATCGGCGGCGGAGGAGGTCCGAATCGATCGCTTAATTCCGAGATGATATCGGCCAGTTCCGAACGGCTGGAAACCCGGGCCAAGCGCCGGTACAGGTCGATCTTCAACCGCATGTCCGGCACATAAGAACGGGGAATGTAACCCTGACCGGGCAGATCGACGTCGACTTCCACGACGCTCTTTGGCGGCAAATGCTTTAACTTTGCCACCGCCTCTTCCAAAAGCGAGCAGTAAAGTTCGTAGCCCACCACGGCAATGTGTCCGCTCTGTTCGGTGCCCAGGATATTGCCCGCTCCGCGGATTTCCAGATCGCGCATGGCAATGGCGAAACCGGCCCCCATGTTGCTGAATTCCTCGATCGCCCGCAGCCGTTTGACC
Organism: Thermoguttaceae bacterium; assembly: GCA_049516935.1. GTDB lineage: Bacteria > Planctomycetota > Planctomycetia > Pirellulales > Thermoguttaceae > JBEKIK01. The sequence goes on along the minus strand of JBEKSO010000096.1, from coordinate 9,462 downwards.
GCGCTAGGTGACAGGTATTTGTTCGGATCGACAAGCAGGTAACTATAGGCCCGATGTTTGTAACGGCCAACGCGCCCGCGGAGTTGGTGCAAATCGGCCAGGCCGTAGCGGTCGGCCTCATCGATGAAAATCGTGTTGGCGTTGGGTATGTCCAGGCCGCTTTCGATGATCGTTGTGGCCAGCAGCATGTCGTAACGCTGGTCGACAAAATCAAGCATCACTCGTTCCAGTTCATGTTCCGGCATCTGACCGTGTGCAATGGCCATGGACGCCTCAGGCACGATTTGGCGCAGCCGTTTGGCGACGTTTTCGATGTCTTCCACCCGATTGTGCACGAAGAAGATCTGCCCGTTGCGATTTAGTTCCCGCAGCACGGCATGGCGGATCAACTCGGGCTCGAAGCGGCAGACCCTGGTTTCCACGGCCAGCCGATCCTCCGGCGGCGTTTCCAGGTTCGAGATGTCGCGGAGCCCCAGCAACCCCATGTGCAAGGTACGCGGGATGGGAGTGGCGGTCATCGTCAGGACGTCGACGAGTTGGCGTAGGGCCTTTAGACGCTCTTTTACTTCCACGCCGAATCGCTGCTCCTCGTCAATAACGACCAGACCAAGGTTGTGAAAATGTACGTCCGGCTGGGCCAGGCGATGGGTGCCGATTACGATATCGACGGCCCCGGCCTCGAGGCGTTCCAAAATCTTTGCCTGCTCGCCGCGCGTAGCAAAACGCGAAAGCGCCGCGATTTCAAAGGGAAACTCGGCCATCCGCTGGCCGAACGTGCGGCGATGCTGCTCGCACAGAACCGTTGTGGGCACGAGCACCGCCACCTGGTATCCGGCGTCGACCGCTTTGAACGCGGCCCGCATGGCCACCTCGGTCTTGCCGTATCCCACGTCGCCGCAAAGCAGCCGGTCCATCGGCCGCGGCTGAGACATGTCTTGCTTGATCGACTCGATGGTGCTGAGTTGATCCGGGGTTTCGTTATAAAGGAACGAAGCGTCGAACTCCCGCTGCCATTCGGTGTCATCGGGAAAAGCGATGCCGGGACGGGAGCTCCGCGCGGCCTGCATGTCGAGCATCTCGGCGGCTAGATCTGTAACGGACTGCTCGACCCGTTCCTTCTGCCGACCCCAAATCCGCCCGCCCAGCTTGGCCAGCCTGGGACGGCCTTTTGCCCCGCCTACGTATTTTTGCACCAGTCCGATTTTAGAACTGGGCACGTAGAGCTTTGTCCGACCCGCGAATTCCAGCGCCAGATGCTCCTCGACTTGCCCATTTTTTTCCAAAAGCTTCAAACCGCGATAACGTGCGATGCCGTGGCTTACATGCACTACCATGTCGCCTTCGCGCAATTCCAGAAAACTATCGATGACCTTTGCCAACCGCCTCCGCGGAATGCGGCGCAGATCGGTGCGGCGAAATAGTTCGCCACTGCTGAGCAATACGATGCTGTCGGGCACCAGGCGAAATCCGTTATGCATCGAACCCAGCGGAAAGTGCAGATGCCCCTGCTGCGCAAGTTGCGTGCCGGCGAAGATATCGCCCAGCCGGCAGGCTTCGGCCTCGGTCTGGCAAACGATGAACACCTCCTGACCCGCGCCTGCATCGTCCAATTCCTCGCGGACTTTGTTGATATCGCCGCTGAAACGCTCGACCGATTCGATCATCAATCGGCAGGTTGTTTCCATCGACCCCGCCGCCACGGCCCAGGCCGCCACCGAGGGAAAACGGAAAATCTCCCGCATCGCCGCCGAAAAGTCGTGCATCTCTTCCGGCCGCTCCAGGCGTTCCACGTAATGTTCCGCCTGCTGTTTGAGTTCCATCGGTTCCACGAGCATGAACCAGCTTTGCCCCGGCAGGTAGTCGGCCAGATGCGCCCGATCGTGCATGCCCGGCGGGAAAATCGTCACCTCCACCGATTCCAGCTTTTCCAGGCTCCGCTGGCTGGAAACCTCGAATCGGCGGATCGATTCGATCTCGTCGCCGGTGAACTCGATGCGCACGGGATCGAACCAGTCGGGCGCGAAAATGTCCAGAATTCCGCCGCGAATCGAAAACTCGCCCGGCAACTCCACGGCAGGCGTGTTGTGAAATCCGCTTTCCACCAGCCAGCGAGCCAAATCCTCGATACGCCACTGCCCGCCCAAGCCAAGACAACGGGTTTGACGCCCTAGGGCATCGCGATCAGGTACGGGCTGTAACAGACTTTGGATGCTGCAAAGCACGAGTTTCGGGGCCTGGGCCGATTGAAACTTCTTCAGCAATCTCACGCGGTCGCCGAATGTTTCGTCGGCTATCGCCTGCTCGTTGGGCAGTCTTTCCCAAGCCGGAAACCGCTCGGGGGCAATGCGGGTGAAAAGGGCCAAATCGTCGGACAGATCGTCTACGTCGTCGACATGCGGGCAGACCACAACCAGCGAGGCGGGAGCGTCCTGGGCCAATGCGGCCGCCGCCAGCGCGCAGGCCGACCCCCAGACTCCGTCGAGAGTTGCCGCATGTCCCGCCAACAAACTAGCAACAACTTCGGCAAAGCCTTCTTGCCGTTTAAGGCGCCCGACCAGCTCTAATAACCGATCCGACGCTAAGGTAGCCGTCCCGGCGTTGGCCATAGATCGTCGTATAAATAAGGTCGCTTCACTGTTTAGCCCCGAAGTTTGCTTATCAGAGCCGACTTTTCATGCGACATTATTTAACTGAGACTCAATAAAATGTCCGTGCCGCCCCCTCCGCATCGCCCGCGGATTCCAATCTGAAGGCCCAATAAATTATTTTCTTCGCCTTTTGTGCGACTCAGATCGGGAACGGGGCGGGCCGCCGCCCTGTCGCCTGGGTCGAGATTCCATGTTTTTCGCAACGATGCATCCCACCGCCTCTTCCCAAGTGGGAATAGCGCGGAAACCAGATTTGGCGCCACGTTCGCCGCGATCTTCGTATTCTTCATCGGCGTTCTCTTCTTCGCCCGCGAAGTCCTGGGGCATTTCGTCGGAAACAGCCGCCTCGGCACGCCCGCTGGGACCGGCTTTTTTGGCTTCGACGCCTCTTTCCTTGTCGTTTTCGGACCCTTTTTTCCTTCGCTTGCGCGATCCGCGCCGTGAATGACGGTGTTTTAAGTGTTGTTTTTCGGCTTCGTCTTCTTTCGGCTCTTCCTCTAGCTCCATGCCTGACTCGTCAGACTTTTCCAGAGAAACTTCGGAAATCGCCGAATCATCCTCCAGGGCCGCATTTCCCCGCGTAGCAAAGGAAGGTTTTTTTATCTCGTCAATAGGGCGATCTTTATCCCTGCCCTTGCGATGGCGCCTGCGCCGATGTCGTGTTTTTTTCCCTTTTTGTTCTTGCTCTTCTTCGGCCGATAATGGCTCTGAAATCCCCGAAGGCTCGATATGTTTACCGAATTCGGCAAACGCCGGCCTGGAGACTTCTCGCGGCTGCTCGGCCCGGACGGCGGCCTTATTTTCCACTCGCCTGGGCACAGCCGCCTGAATCGGCGCAGGCGGCGGCAGTTCAGGCTTCACTTCAATACCCAAGTCCAATGCCAGTGCGTCCCAGTTGGAAATAGGGCGGGCCGGAGGAGTCGCAGCGGGCTGACTAGGCGGTTCAGGTTCAGAAGCTTTGACATCCGCATCTTTTATAATATCTTCTATAATATCGTCTATTATAACGTCTTCCGTGGTTTTGGGCGTTTTTTCTTCAGCCTGGGGCGGAGATTCGACAGGCTCCTTTTTTTGAGGCTCTGCCCCCAAAACCGACGCCAACAAATCCCAATGGTCCGCTTGCTTCGAATCTGACATACCAGTTTTTCTACTCCTTATGCGGCATGCAGCCGCATTCAAGTTATTGAGGATGTCCAGGAATTAAAATAGGCTTTTTTAGCCCCTGGTGAATACACTGGGAGCCTCGTGGTGTATATTTCCCTTTTAACCCGCCGTGTATTCACGGCGGACTAAATATCAATTTCAGAAGACCCTCAATTATTATGTTCAAGAATATTACAGTATAGGGGTTATGGCATGTAATGCAAAGCCAAGAACCTATCACGAGTTAAGACCTAATCTGATCGGATGGATTAAACAAAACCCTCCGAAATGCTCAGCAATTCTACTCTGAAACTAATTCTCATGGATGTCGTCATTATAATTAATGCGACATCATTATGACTACACTTGTCTCTCAGAATAAAGATCAAAGATGCTATTGGAAAGATGACATATAACTGAGATAACTCTTTTTATGAAAATAGGTTACATTAAGGAATGTACCCAGAAATTCACCTAACAATATAAATGGTATCAGGTTCGCACAATCAAACCGATTGGGATAGTAAAACGTCATCATTATTTCCATGGAGCTATACCATGAACCGCTTACCTCATTCCAGTTTAAAAAACTTGCCGCATTATAAGTTGCAGCATAAAACTCATTTAAGGCTGATAATTGTCATATTGGTCACGCTATGGCCATGGCCGGTGGCAGCCGGATCAAATTCTGGGACCGATGACGATGCCGCCCGGAAACGGGCCACTAATAACGCCAAAAGGTCGGCGCCGCAACATGTACAGCCGGTTCAACCAACGAGGTCTTCTTTTCGCGATACGACCTCCCAACCAAGTTCGCTCCCATCTCGTACATTTGCATCGCCGCAACCTTCATTTACCCCTCCTTCCACAACAGGCAGCAGCCGTGGAACAATTCAATTTCATAGCGATTCGCAAGCACGCTCTTTTGACCAACCCGCGATAAATCGCAAGATCGAAGCGCCTAAATTCGAACTAACCGCCGACACGTCCAAATCGACCGATCGCTCAAACGACAATTCCGACCAGCGTCCCGGACGCCAGGATACTCGACAGCGAGTTCAGGGAAATGTACAAGGCGCTAATCCGGCGGGCACGGGTCAAACGAACCAGAATACTCGCTCCGGTGGAACGGGCAGGGATACAGTCATTACGCCTGCTCCGGGCGCCAAGACTTTTTCCCTGCCTTCAGGCGGCGACAAGTCCGGAACGTCGGACATTCGCCAGCGATTTCAGGGTCGCGGACAAATCGGCAACACGCCCGCTACAAATCAAAACAAGCAAACTCTCTTGTCCGGAGCAAGCGGTGATAAATCCGGTTCATCAACATCAGGCGGCGAGGAGTCCTCGACGTCGGGCAAAGACGCGAATCAGCCGCAAAATTTACAATCATCAGGCACGCGCCCCACAATATCCGATATACGCACTCGCCTGGGCGATCAGGGGAGCGATAAAGGAAAACTATCCGGCGACGCGGATAAACTTGAAAAAGGAAAATTGCCCGCGGGCACAGGCGATAAGTCCGATAAGATCTCCACCAAAATCGGTACTGTGACAGGGGCGACTACGCCAGTTTCGCCGACGAACCCCGCGAATACAAAAGTGTTAGATGATGCAAAACGGCGGTTAGGTGCGGATGATAGAATAGAAAAACGCGGGCCGGCCGATTTTAATTTGGGCAAAACACTCGAAACATCGCCCTTAAAAGGCAAGCTGGGCGAAACCGGAGCGGGGCTTAACACAAAACGATTACAGCTTACGCAGCCGTTAACAGGCAATACAAAGCTCTCCCGCGACGACATGCTTAAGTCGCGTTTTCCCGACCGGCTCAAGTCGGGCGAGTTGGATAAAGTTACAAAAGGCGATGTCGCCCAAAAGGTGAAGTTGTCCGATCAGTTTAAATTGATGCCGCAAGGCGACGTGGCCAGGCGACTGGAATTGCAAAAACACCCGGACGGAATCGTTCACGTCAAGGACCTGCATGCCAGCGACATCCATCACTTGAATAACGTAAACATAATCAATAATGTTAACGACTACTACGTCGATCGGCCGCATTACTATCACGGCTTGATCGGTCCGGCTTACGCCAATAACTGCTTCAGGTTCGCGTACTTTGGGCCGACTTTCTTCGCCGGTGCATGCTGGTATCCCAGCTGGAATCCTTGGGTGGCGTGGTCGTGGAATTATCATTGCCATCCGATTTGGGATCCCCGCCCGATTTGGTGCAGGCCGGTGATTTACGATCCGTATTACAATTGGGTATATTGGCAAACACCGGTATGGGCGCCGATGCCCATCGTGCAGTGCGGCACCTGGGTCGACGTGCAAAGACCCGTCTTGGACGTGGCGCAAAACGACCTGCAATTGCTGGCCGTGCGCTTTGTCGATCCGGGCCATCCGGAGGAGAAACTCGGCCCACGCTATCGCGTGTGGTTCCGCAACAACGGCGATCAACCCGTTGAAACGCCCTTTAACGTTATGCTTTTCGCGGGCAACGACGACAAATTAACCGCCGATTTGCCCCGCAGCGGCGTGCGGGTCAAGGCCATCGATCCGGGCGACGTGCAGAGCGTCGATATTCGGCTGCCCTTGGAGGCAACCACCATGTGGCGCGATGCCGATGGAAAGGCCACGCCGTTCCAAGTGCTGCACGTCATGGTCGATGCCAATCGAGAGATCGTAGACGCCAATCCCGCCAACAACGGCGCGGCGATCCAACGCGACGAAGTTCTGCCCATCGATCCGGCCGCCTTCGAGGTCGATCCCGCCAAATTGGCCGCGGGCAGCGAAATGATTCTGGCCGGCGAGGGACTCGGGCCGCAGCCGGGCCAAGTCCTGGTCAACGTCGGCGGCCGGGAGTTGCAGGCCGAAGTGCTCGGCTGGTACGATTTGGGCGTACGCATCAATGTGCCCCAAGTGGAAGTGAGCGAACCGACTCCGGCCGATGTGTTCGTGGTCCGCGGCGACGGCGCTGCCACCAACCCCGTCAAAATCACTCTCTTGCCCGCCCAGGCAGGACCGGCTTTGAATCCGCCCCCTCCGCCGCCACCGGCCCCGGCAGAGTAGTCTATAATAGCACAATTTCATTCTGTTTAGCCGCGACCTGCAGGGGAGCGATTTGAAAAAGTCTATTCAGATAATGCATCTTCCTGTTATCTAAAACAGGTAACCAACAATTTTCTCAAGGCATTCTCTGCCTGATCTTAACTACATCATAAAGATTCTCGATGTTTTTCCATTGATTTTTTTCCTTTTTTCCCTGTTTTGGAATGGCTCAAAACAAATTAGCCAAACATATAAGAAGCGTTTCTAAAATAGTCTGCATGGGTGGTAGTTGATTAGTTCAATGCGAGTAGTTAAACTATTCAATTGGTATCTTCGAAGTGTTTTTTCATTGTACCGGTCTAATACACCCACTTTTCAGAAAACGACACTTATGTTCACTACATTCCTCTTTTTATTGTTGATTGCATCTATTATCGGGCTTGGTTTTTTAGGTTATTTTGCATTCTACTTGTATACCAAAGCCGTACAACTCGAGACACAATTGGTTGCGCATCGGACACAGTATGAACAAGAAAATAAAAAATGGAATGAATACTCTGGCAACTTAAAAAATAAATGTCAAGCGATCATAAACAAGTATAACGAAGATGCCAAGCGATGGAATGAGTATTCAAAAGCTTTAAAAGCCGAGAATGATCGGCTAGCTAAATGGCAGAATGTTGCCAATGCCGAAGCGAAGGCAGAAGAAATGCTTCGGGATTCACAATCTGCTCTTGATAAGGCAAAAACCGAAGCCAATATTCTAATTTCGTCGGCACAACAAACGGCCTCTAATTTGTTAGCCGAAGCCGATCAAAAGTCCTCCACTCAGTTAACAACAGCAAATGATACAGCTAAGAGTGTGATAACAGACGCAAAAGAACAAACAAAGAAATTACGAGATGAAGTTCAATTTGTTCTTAATTCTGCTACTACCCAGGCAGCAATAATAATCGATGCTGCAAACAAAAAGGCAGAAGAAATTGCTGGAAATGCCTATGAAGCACTGAAGAACGCCGATCTCTATGAGCAAACAGTTAAGGCGATGAAAAATCGTATAGACGGCTATGGTGACCAGTACATTATACCCGAACAGAGTCTTCTGGATGACCTTGCTGAAGATTTTGGCCATACTCAAGCAGGGCAAGAATTGAAGTGTGCACGTGAAGTTAGCAGGGTGATGATCCGTAATGGAACCGCAGCTACATGCGACTATGTCGAGGCCAACAGACGTGAAACGGCCATAAACTTTGTTGTTGACGCATTCAATGGGAAGGTTGATACAATTCTATCGCGTGTTAGGCACGATAATGCAGGCACATTGGGGCAAAAAATCCAAGATGCCTTTAATTTGGTAAACTACAATGGCAAGGCATTCCGCGATGCTCGAATTACCGAGACATATCTTGCATCGAGACTCGATGAATTGAAATGGGCAACACTCGTCCAGCAATTTGTACTTCAAGAACGGGAAGAACAACGCAGTGAGAAGGAGCGAATACGTGATGATGCACGTGCTGCCAAGGAACGTGAACGCGCTTTGCGCGATGCTACCAAGGAAGAAGAGACCTTACTGAAGGGGATTGAATTGGGGCGGCAACAGGCCGAAAATGCCACTGAAGAACAAAAGACAATGTATGAGAAGAGGCTTCAAGAAATGGCCGAACGGCTTAGGGAGGTGCAAGAACAGAAAGAACGTGCTCGTTCAATGGCAGAGCAAGTAAAAAAAGGGCATGTATACATTATCTCCAATATTGGATCATTCGGAGAAAACGTATATAAAATAGGATTGACCCGCAGATGGGATCCTATGGAAAGAGTACGTGAACTAGGGGATTCAAGCGTTCCTTTTGAGTTCGATGTTCATGCAACAATACTTCATGACAATGCCCCCGATTTAGAATACAATCTGCACAAACATTTTGAACTCAATCAGGTCAACAAGGTTAATCACCGTAAGGAATTCTTTCGAGCATCATTGAAAGAGATTCGTGAAGAGATTGAAAAACTGGGAATAACAACAGGTATCCATTGGACTATGACAGCCGAAGCCAAGGAATACTATGAAAGCCAAAAAATAGAGGAAAAGATCAAGAGCGATCCTTCCGAACGTGAACGATGGCTCAATCGGCAATACAGACTCGAACGTATAGCAACCGATTTAATGGAACATACAGAAGACGAAAATGAGGAATGAAGAGAAAACATATTTAACAACTAAAGAAAGTAGAAAGGGGCAATCACATCCAAAAAAAGTCTACATATCTTTTTTACCCCATAAATAACCATGCCCGATTTCCTCTTCATCACCTGTCAGATCGGCGCCGAGCGGGCGGTGAAAGAGGAACTGGCGCAGCGTTGGAAAGATTTCCGGTTTGCTTATTCGCGCCCGGGCTTCCTCACGTTCAAACTGCCGGAACAACATCGCCTGGCAGATGATTTTGATTTACATTCCGTCTTTACCCGTGCCTATGCGTTTTCCTTGGGTAAAATCGAGGGGCAAGACCAGGCCGACATGGCCCGAGAGGCGTGGAAACTTTTCGGACTTCGCCATGCGGAGCGAATCCACGTTTGGCCGCGCGATGCGGCCGAGCCGGGCGATCACGGCTATCAGCCCGGCATTACT
>JBEKSO010000095.1:0-11113 GCA_049516935.1 Thermoguttaceae bacterium | reverse complement strand
CGATGAGCACGCAACCTTCGTCGCCGGTGCCGATAACGCCCACGCGAAGGGGCTCGGACAGCGATTTGCCATAGCCGAAATACAACTCGCCCAGGCCGTCGCCGGAGGTCGCGTTGTTATCGATGGTTTTTTTGAGCAAATCGCGGCGGATCGGCTTGCTGCCCACGGCCGCGTTGAAATTTTCCTTGCCGATGGCTCGCTGCTCGGGAGTTAAGTACATTGTAGGGGCTAGATATTAGGGGTTGTCGGTTTACAGTTCGACATTTAGCGCGACCGATGGTCGCGGCTTTACATGTGATTGTTTCAGGCCTTATACCTGGTCAAATCCGGGGCGATTCCTTCGGGGGTATCGTCGCTTTCTATGGTGAACCAATCATTTTTGAATTCGATTGGCCGGCCTTCGCGGGCGGACATGTTTGCCGCATGCACGATCACGGCGTCGCACAGGGCCACGGCCGGATAGCATCGCGGTTTGTTTTCCTGGGCTGGATTGCGGATGCACCAGGCCCAGTGTTCGATTTCTTCTTTGTACCCGAGATAGGCATCGGGATCGGCCGCCAATTTCGAAGCCTCCACGTCGGCGTAACCGCTGGCCTGGGTATCCAGGACCGCGGGCTTTCCGGCGGAAATCGTAATTTTGCTCGCTGCCGCCGGATCGGGAACGATGCTCAAGGCCCTTTCGCGTTCCAAAAGCAGGGTTCGCTTGGCGCCATAGACGATCTCGCCGTACCCGCCGAAGTCGTTGCCGTCGACGGCCGCGTATTGCACGCCGATTTTCTTTAGGTTCTTAAAGGGATCTTTGGCATCGTATCCCGGGGCCGGGAATTCCACGATGCAGTAAACATGGTCGTTCGCTTCGCGGTCGGGTGGAAACAGGGGCCGGCCGGTCGAGGCGACTATGGTAAGGGGGATTTGTCTTTTCCCGCCATGCGCGGCCGCGACGTACATGCTCGCCGCATCGAGTTGATTGCCGCCCAATTCGCCCATCAAGCCCGACCCGGTCCGATCCCACAAACGCCAGCGGATCAACTCTTCGATGGGCGGCGCCTCGTATATGACCTTGCCGGAGGCGTCCTTGATCTGGCGGCTTTGATAACCGAACTTTTCCGCCTCGACCGTTTTATCGGCGATTTGGGCCTTGAGTTGAGCGACTCGGGCCTGCCAAAGGTCGATATCCCGGCCGTCGGCCTTGTCCAGTTCTTTTTGCCAGGTCTTCAGTTTTTTTACCAGTTCTTCGCCGCTTTGATCTTTGGGTTTTACGCCGGGCGGAAGAGGCGGCTGCCAGGTATCGTTGCCAGGCATGTTGCCGCGATGCCACTGCCCGCGAATGTAATGAACCTGGCCCAACAATTCCTGCCTGATCGATTCCTGGGCGTTGGCGTACAAGATGTTGTAGTGCCGCTGATGCCCCACCGCCAGGAGCAAACCGGCTTGCTTTGCCGCCCGGGCCATTTCCTTGCACTCGTGGACGCTGTGGGCCATGAGTTTTTCGGTGAGCACGTGCAAGCCCGCGTTCATGGCGGCAATAGCCGCCTCGGCGTGGAGGTGCAAGGGCAAGGCGATAATCACGCCTTCCAAGCCGTCGGCCTTGGCGTTTGCGATCAACTCCGGATACGTGCCGTAGACCTTGACGTGTTTGCGGGCTTCGTTTTCGTTTTTCCAGCGGTACTTGGCCACAAGCCCCGGTTTGAGTTTAAGGGCGCTGTCGGAGTAATTATCGCCGTTAAATGCCCGATGAATACTATAAGGCCGGATGTCGGCGATTGATTTGACTTCGATAAAGGCGGGATTGAGCGCGCCGAGGAGCACGCCGCATTGATCGCCCGCGCCGATCACCCCTACCCTGACCGGGGAGCCGAGGGCCTTGTCGTAACCGAAATAACAGGCCCCCAAGCCCCCGCCCACCACCACGCCCGCGGCCAGAGTGCCCTTGAGAAAATCGCGGCGGCTGAAATCGCCGGCGACGGATTTTGGGTTTTGCGGAGGGGCGGTTTTATTTGGAGGAAGCTTGGGCGTCATATTTTTTTATTTCCGCGAAACAAGTTTTTGAGTCTCAGCTAATGAAGACCGTTAAGCCCACGGGTTGCAACCCGTGGGCTTGGTTTGATTTACCATTTACACCACGACATTACACCAATTTATGTCTTTTTACAAAACGGTTTCACAAACAAACGATGCACAAAAAAGTCGAGTCCGCCCCAGCGGCCCACGGCCGAGGAGGCGATCACCAGCAGGGCGACCATCTCGATAAAATCCTTATTTATCAACAGGGCATGACCGACGATGTCTGGATCGGGGGGATAAATCGTGGGCCAGGCGGGCTGGGTCATGACCACTAAGCACATAAAGGCCGCCCCGCCCAAGGCCGCCAACCGGGTGAACAAGCCGATGACCAGGCACAATCCGATGGCGGTCAGCCCGTATGTAACCGCGAAGTTTATCAGTTCCATGCGGTCCCACTGCCAGATTTTCCAATTTACCGGCATGGATGCTATTTTCTCCCGCTGCTTGTCGTCCATCAGTTCGTATAAGGCTTTTTTATACGACGCTTCCCGGCCTTCGATTTCCTTTATCCACAAGTTGGCCTCGCTGCGTAGTTCCATCATCCGGTTCCAGCGGCGCTGTTTTTGGAAAGGAGCGTCCTGCTGGGCCTCCGGACTTTTCTCGAACCGGTCCAGGGCCCCGAAATAGGCTTCGATGCGCTCCAAATTGGCGGCGAAATAGGCCTCCAGCGATTTCTTGAATTCGATATACTTTTTTTCGGCGCCGGTTTCGAATTGTTGATGGGCGCCCGTGGCGGCCTGATCGGTTTCATCGCGCGGCTTGAGATAATCCACCAGATTCTGACGGTAATTGTTCCACCGCGCGGCGACGGGGTCGGAGTCGATCCGTTTTTTCCCATTTTCATCGGTGATAACACGCAGGCGCTGGCGGCCGTCGATGTCGGGAACCAGGGCGTAAAAATATCCCGCCAAAGGCCCCTTGGCATGACTTAAAAATGGCTCGGCCGTGAACTGATCGCGGTGTTCGATCTTCCACACGCCTTCGTAAAGAAAATGACAACCCAGGCACAACCGCAGCACTACCAACGTAAATACCGTCAGCAAGCCGATTGTAAATTTATTGTCACATTTGTTTTCGTTCAGGATACACCTCCTTCGCCCGAGCGGCCGCGACAAATTTTATTGCAAATTGCAAATTGCAAATTGAACAAGAGCTTAACGCATCATTCTACACCGTAAATAACTCTTTATTTTGCCCAATCTGCAATCTATAAATGGGCAAGCCTCAGGGCAATGATTCCATAGCAATAAAGTCGCACTGGAACTTGCATTTTATCCGCTTAAACATTACTCTGCCAGGATATATGATTAGATTTCAACCCCACCACCGGTACCGGGGGTTTCTATGTTGGGACAGCAGTTTAACTGCTGCCCCAACATAATAGTCAAAAACAGGGGTACATGTAACTCTATTAGGGATAAATCTTGCCATGCGCATCGTACTTTGTTATCCAGTTGCAGCGAAACACATCGCACAAATTGCCGCCGCCATGCCGGGGGCCGAGATCGTCGACGCCGGGCAGGAGCACGTTGCCGAGCAACTTTTTACGGCCGATATCTTCTGCGGTCACGCCAAAGTGCCCGTCGATTGGGACGGCGTGGTCCGCTGTGGCCGCCTGCGATGGATTCAATCGTCGGCCGCGGGCATGGACCACTGCCTGGTGCCGTCGGTCATCGCGTCGGACATCGCAGTGACCAGTGCGTCGGGCGTATTGGCCGATCAAGTAGCCGAACATACCATCGCCCTGATTACGGCCTGGACCCGGAGTTTGCCCGTGTACTTTCGAGCACAGCAGAAAAAGGAATTCATCCGCCGGCCCACCCGCGATTTGACCCGCGGCACTGTGGGCATTGTGGGGCTTGGCGGCAACGGCCGGCGGTTGGTCGAGTTGTTGACGCCGTTTCAGACCAGGATTCTAGCAACCGACATGTTCCCCATCGACAAGCCCGAGGGGGTCGAAACACTTTGGCCGTCCGACCGCCTAGACGATCTATTGCCCCAGGTCGATTTCCTGATTTTATCATTGCCGCTATACGCCAAGACAAGAAACTATATCGACTCCGCAGTCCTAGCAAAGATGAAGCCGGAATCGCTGCTTGTGAACATGGCCCGGGGACCGATAGTGATTCACGACGACCTGGTGGCGGCCTTGGAAAGCGGCCGTCCGGCCGGGGCGGTAATGGACGTTACTGAACCCGAACCGCTTCCCCCGGCCAGCAAGCTTTGGGACATGCCCAACGTAATCATTACTCCGCACGTAGGCGGTCAGGCGGCATGGCGGATCGATACCATGACCGAATTGTTTTGCCAAAATCTACAACGTTGGCAAACCCGCCAACCGCTAATAAATTACCTGTCCGACAAACACTTAGGATTCCCCATCCGCGGCGGAGGGTATCCAATGTGGAGATGATGATTTTTTCTATTTCAAAACAGGCGCATTAGGCGATGTTTCAACAGGCAAAAAGCTGCTGCCCGTGATCGCGCTTATTTCGCATGAACCAGCAGCCGATTCCCAGCGGGACAATGAATTGAAGTATTTGCGAGAAAGAAGGAATCCAACCATTCAGCCATGGGATTCCAATACCCAAAGTTAGTACATTGTTTCCGGGAACGCTGGAGAACTTCACTTGTATAAAGGCTAACGACGCCGTGACGGCAATCATTACGCAAGATACACACATCCATTTTCTGCCCAGACTCAATCCCTTTGCAATTTTACAATAAAGTACATTGGCAATAATTGCGGGAGTTATGATGATTAGCGATGACATCAAATAATTAATAATAATCGATCCAAGTTCCCCAATCGGCTTTGCATCGAGGATCTTGAATCCGAGCCATGAACAGATCCCATTTAATAGCACGAGACCAACCAAGATAAGCATGCTAAGGGCAATTAATGACAGGATCGGCGACACGGCAAAAACTAAAAAGGCCGCCGCGGGATGTCTGCCGATGACGCTCCGCCGCTTGTAGGCGGTTATGGCGGCTTCGGCCACTTGTTGAGGTGCGCCCAATCTGGAAAATACATCGGCTTCCGTGCTCATATCTTCCTCCTTGATATCTTGAAGATGGTCGTTTAGTTCTTCAACGAAACGTTGAACGTAAGTCGGCGGCAAGGCATGCCGTCTAAGCCGCTTTTGCAACTCGTCAACCCAAGGCAGGTTCGCCATGTTCGCCTCCTTGCAGAGCATGATTTACCGCCTGGATGATCTGCCGCCAAGTTGACGTGGTGCTGGAAAACTGCTTCGATCCTTTTGCGGTGACACGGTAGACCACCCGGCTTCGACCTCCCACGGTTTCCCGCTTGCCGCCCAATACTCCTTCCGCTTCGAGGCGATGAAGTATCGGATACACGCAGCCCTCTCCAAATTTGAGAGTTCCGTTGGTTGATCGGCGAATGGCCTGGACCAATTCGTAACCATACATGGGACGGCGGGAAAGCAGGCTGAGGATAAGCATTTCCGGCACGCCGTTTAAGAAATCCGGGTTGGTACGTTTAGTTTTCATGGCGGATTTATACCTCGAACCTAAAGGTATTGCAATATCAATATCGGCGCATTATACATCAAACTTAAAGGTATTCGTTGAAACTCGAAATTGCTTCGTTTTTTAAACGAATAGCTCTTTATAGGCATACTCTCCATAAAAAACTAAGCCTCTGCGATTTTTTATTTGTATTTCCATCCTCTACTCCCTATTCACTATTATTTTATCCCCCGCTAATTGTGCTAATTGGCCAAATATTCCACTAGACGACGGGGTACTTGAAAAGTTAAAATGGGGTGAGTTTACATGGCCAGTTTTCTCTCCTGTATAAGTGAGTTTGGACGTTCAATCTCGCTTCCGGCGGAGTGGGCATAGGCTCGGATGCCTGACAAACCCGTTCTGCCTGCTATTTCAGTTTTTCAACTTAAGGTGTCTCATGTGCAGCACGACGTTCCTCGAAGGAAGCGCCACCAGGACTTGGGGAGGGCATCAGGTTAAACGATGTCCCGACGAATTATTACTCCGTTACCGCGGCATCTTGGATGAACAACGCCTGAGTTGGACCCAGCATCACCGGCTGATGAAATTGTTGGGGTCCGGAGGACAGGGCGTGGTATACCTGACCGAGCGCCGCGGCACCGACGGTTTTACGCTTCCGGTGGCGCTGAAAGTTTTTTCGCCCGAACGTTATGAAGACGAACGCGCTTACGACGATGCCATGGGCCGGATGGCCCATGTGGCGGGCCGCGTTTCCCAAATCCAACAGGACAACCTCCTGGACGTGCACAACTGGGTGGAGCGCGACCGCATCCGCATGATGGAAATGGAATGGGTCGACGGTTTCGACCTTGCCCGGCTCTTGACCCGCAAGATGCTCGAGCAGGTTCATCATCGGGTGAGCAACAAGCGCTGGGATTACATCAATCGGGTCATCGTCACCGAGGGGCCGATCCAGCCCCGGCTGAAGCCGGGCATAGCCATGGCCGTGGTCCGCGATTGCCTGGCGGCCTTGGCCGCCCTGCACCGGGAAAATATCGTGCACGGCGATCTGAAACCCTCGAACATCATGCTCAAGCGCACCGGCAACGCCAAGATGGTGGACCTTGGTTCGGCAATCGACCTGGATCAAAAGCCCTCGCGCCGCACCTGCACGCCCACTTATGCCGCTCCCGAGGTCCTGGAAGGCGGCGATTGCACCCCGCGCAGCGACCTGGCCAGCCTGGGCTACGTGCTTATTGAAATGCTCTCCGGGGCGCCTACTTTCTCGGGGCTGACGAATTTCCGCGACCTGCTGGAGGCCAAGCGATTCCTCGCCCAGCGCCTGCCGCACGTCCTGCCCGAAGAAATCGTGCGCAACGACTTGCTCATGAATTTCTGCCGCGGGCTGGTTGCGCCCGATCCCATGCGGCGTTTTCCCAGCGCCGAGGCGGCCGATTTGGTGAAGGAAGGAGCCGCCAGTTTCCATAGGCAGCTCATCAAAGTCGATTTGGCCAGCGAGTACGATAATGAAATTCGCCTGTGGTTGGAAGAGATTAAAGAACTGGATTGAACAACGCGCGGCCGGCCGGGATCAAACCGTGGTTTGCGTATGCGGAATGCACCGCTCGGGAACGTCCATGGTCTCGCAGCTTTTGAGCCGCTGCGGCGTTTACATGGGTCCAGAAAAAGTCCTCACGGTTTCCGCTCCGGACAACCGGGACGGTTTTTGGGAGGACGACGCCTTCGTCAAGCTCAACGATGAGATATTGCGCCATTTTTCCGGCGGCTGGGATTCGCCGCCCTTGCTCGAGCAGGGCTGGGAAAAATCCCCCACGCTCAGGTCCATTCGGCGGTGCGGCAAAAAACTGATCCGAGAGCGGCGAAACCTTCGTATTTGGGGATGGAAAGACCCGCGCAGCTCGATTACGCTTTCTTTTTGGAAACGTTTAATTCCCGGCTTAAAAGTAGTAGTTTGTTTGCGCCATCCGTGGGAAGTGGCTCGATCATTGCATCGGCGAAACGAGCTGCCGATTCCCGGCGGACTGGCGCTTTGGCGGACCTATCAATGCAGCCTGCTGGCGGCCGCGGCTCCTTCCGAGCGGATAATTACACATTACGACTCGCATTTCGCCGATCCCGGGGCGGAAATCGCTCGGATCGCGGATTTTCTTGCACTGCCGCAATCCCAGGCCTTGGCAAATGAGCTTTCCACAACCTGTAAAGATTATTTGCGCAACAATCGTTTTGATAACGGCTCGCCCGATGCATTCCTTCCCCGGCCGATAGCCGATTTATATTCCGAGATGTGCGGTCAAGCCGGACCTGTGTACCGCAAAACAACGCATCCGATTTCAACAGGCTGAGTACATCCGCTCCCATGGCCAAAGTCGCCGTTATCGTTTTGTCGTACAATATGCTGGAAGAGGCGACGAAACCCTGTCTGGAAAGCGTTTTTGCCGCGCAAACCGACGCCGATTTCGAGGTCCTGGTCGTCGATAACGCCTCGACCGACGATACCCGGGACTACTTGCAACAATTGCAGGCGCGGCATGCGAATCTCAGGCTTTTATTTAACGCGGAAAACAAGGGCTTTGCCGGCGGGAACAATCAGGGGATTCGAGCGGCCGACGCCGATTTCCATGTCCTCCTGAACAGCGACACGCGCGTCACGGATCATTGGCTCGACAAGATGCTCGCTTTCGCCGGGGCGCATCCCGAGGTCGGCTTGCTGGGACCGGTTACAAACACGGTCGGCAACGAGCAAGTAATATATCTGCCCGGCGAAGATCCGCGGAACGTTATTCAATCCGGCTGCCGGTATGCCTCTGGCCATGAAGACAGTTGGTTTTACACTTCCTTGCTGGGTTTTTTCTGCGTAATGATCCGCAAAGAGGTTTTCCAGACAATCGGCCTATTTGACGAACAGTTCGGCATAGGTTTTTTCGAGGACGATGATTTTTGTGCGCGGGCAAGATCGCAGGGCTTCAAGCTCGCCTGCCTGGAAAGTGTTTTTATCTATCATCAGGGCAGCGTTTCCTTTCGTCATTTAGACTCCTCCGACATCTTTCGCAAGAACCGCCGCTACTATGAAAAAAAACACGGGGACAAATGGCGAACCTCGTTCCGCATCGGCGTGTTCCTGGACCTGCTCGACTCGATTGTTGCGCAAAGCACTCCCGACCGCATGCCGCAATCGCTGGAAAGAATCGCCAACCGTTTGAAAATCATGCGGGCATTCGACCTGGAATGTTTCGATCATCCGGTGCAGTCCGACTTTGACAATGCATCCCTTGAAAGCATGCAATCCAAGAACCTGCAACTTCAAATTTGCCGCGAAGAAAAACAAGATCTCCGCGATGAACTTGCGCAGCAGCGCGCCGACTTTATCCAATTGAAAACTGAATATGACGAATTGCTCAATCGCGTGGATTGGCGGCTGCTGATGAAGATCAACCGCCTGCCCGGCGTTGCCACGGTAAAGCGATTGCTCCGCCCCCTGGCAATCCGAATTTTTAAACTATAGGGCAATCCGCCGGCCTTCCTGATGGCTGCGCCGCGCCTCGCGCACGATGTACAAGGCCCGGTAGGCGTCTTCCAAGTCGCTTGTCAGCCGGACCAGGCTGGTCACCGCCCGATAAAACTGGGTCAACATCTGCTCGCCGATGGGGCGCTCGCTGTCCAGCGATTCCACGTGCCGGCCGGCCTCGTCGAACCACACCAACGTGGCGGGCAGATCGACAAAGGCGATGCCGTTGGCGCACGATACCTGCATGTACGCCAGGGGGCGATAGGTGATGGCCTCCTGCCAATCGGCGGGTATGTAGCGCCCGCAACTTATCTGCGCCACCGGACCGGACCCGGGATGGGCGGGTTCGGAAAAATCCAGACTCATCATCTGGTAGTCGTCCTCCGCGGCGTTGCAACCGGTTCGGTGCATCAGCCCTGTAACCAAACTCGGCTGCCGATCGACCACATAGCAACACCAATCGACCAATTCCACCATGTGCTGCGCCGAAAAATGGTCGGGTGGGCGAACAGGCAAACAATGTCCGACGGTCTGTGCGGCCGACCGTTGATGACAGAACACCAAGCGCGGCACGCCCAAGCGAGTGGCGATCAACTCCTTAAGCCGGATGGTGGCCGGCGAATGGCGGCGTGGAAATTCGGCCATGAAGGCTATGCCCGATTCCACCACCCGGTTTTTAACCAATTGCGATTCCTCGAATTCCAGGTCCAACCCGGCCGCGCAGTAAACCGCTTTGCCCGATTCGCAGGCCGCCAGTATGGGCAAGGCCCCATACCACTGCGGCGAAAGCAGCAGAACCGCGTCGATATCCTCCCGCATGGCAAGCGTGCGGTACCCGTCCACGGTATCGGCATTGAATTCGGCCGCGACTTGTTCGGCCCTGTGGGCGACTTGATCGCAAACGGCGTGGACCTCGAAACGATCGGACATAGTTCTTAGTGCGGGGGCGTGACGCGTTTGCCACACGTCGCCCAATCCCACCAATCCGACGCGAAGTTTCATAATTTCTCATTCCTAAAAAAAATAAATTATAAACAATTTTTGTTGTCATATTTTCGTTTGCAAATTTCGTGCTTAATTTATTATTATATCGTCTTTTTCTCGATTGAGACAATCGGATGCTTACCGAACTTCATTGAAAACAGAGACTTACGACATGTTGTCCGAAAAAACAAGCAAATAAAATATTTATTTTTATCCCAACCAGACATATACGCGAACTGGTCAATTGGCGGGGTAAAAAAATTATCCAAATTATCCAGGCGTTAAATTTCCCTGCGCCCCCCTTGTCAATTTTATCGTCCTAAGTACATTCTCTGTAACCTCGCGTGGGTAAGAAATTCCATTATGGTGTCCGTATCCCAGCCAAAAGCAAATTTTTCATAACGAACGCCTGACGCCTTTCCCACCAAACATCTCGCCTTAAAAAGAAAAGTAAGAAGGAGACCATTACTATGACACTAACACTCTGCGCCGCGCTTATGCAAACCGTATTGTTGGCCTCGCCCACGGATAGCAACGAGACTTATACCGAAGCCCGCCGCCAAATTACCGAAACCGGCCGTCCCATGGTGGTCATGGTCAGCACCGATTGGTGCGGTCCGTGCCAATCCATGAAAAGAAACGTCTTGCCCAGATTGCGCGAACGGGGGATGTTCAAAAAAGTGGCCTTTGCCCAGGTAAATGCCGACCGGGACAGCGAATTGGCCAAGGAACTTACCGGCGGCGGTCCGATCCCCCAGTTGGTCATGTATCGCAGATCGGGGCGCGGCTGGGTCCGTGCCAAACTCGTTGGCGGTCAGAGCGTGGAAAAAGTCGAGCAGTTCATAAATGAGGAACTGGCTTCGGACAAGGCCAACCAGGATTCCGATAAATCCGGCGTCGATAAAGACTCCGAGTCCACGGATTCGGCAGCGGAACTTCCCGAAGTGCCCGCCAAATCGTCCCACACCTGAAAAAAATAGGTGCTGTAATGAATTTTGTGTCAAGCGGTGGCACGGACTTCCAGTCCGTGAAGAAACACGGCCAAGATGGCCGTGCCACTTCACCCCG
>JBEKSO010000094.1:0-11117 GCA_049516935.1 Thermoguttaceae bacterium | reverse complement strand
AACAAGATCGGCGCCGTCAAGGCAAACTCGACGACAATCGCACCGTTGCGGTCCGCTCGAAATCGGGTCCAACCGGCTTGAATGATCGCGATGTTCATGTCATCGTTCTCCATTGTGATCGCATTATTGGGTGAGGATCACGGGTATGGTTTGTGCCAGTTTTTGGAACGCAGTCTGCAAATCGGCGCCGGTGGTCACATAGTAGTATTGGCCTCCCGTTTGTGAGGCGAGTTGTTGCATTGTGGTGTTGTTCGTAAACATTCCTACTGTATGGATGGTGATGTTGTTGCTATTAGCTTGAGGAACCGCGTTAAGAGGATCTGAACTTGACGGCTGGTTGGTGCCAGTTCCGTCATTCCACATACCATCGGAAAAGACAATGATGACTTTGTTCCACGGCGTGCCATCATCAGTTGAGGAGAATAGTTGTATGGCGTCGTTTAGCCCATCGAGGAGATTCGTGCCCGCGTTGGCTATCCCGTCTTGCCAGATATCTGTGGAAATATAGTTTGAAAGTTTATTTGTGATCGAACTATAATTGGAACTGAATGTGCAATCAGTACTCCCGGACGTGCCAAAGGTGACCATGCTCACTTTATTTTGCGTCGTGCCGCCCGGCGAATTGGTAAGAGCGGTAAGGAAGACATTCGCTCCTGTGCGGAGATTGGCTAGGCGGCTCAACGTGGCGTCGGGCGAGTAAAAAGAAGGAGGATACCAGAAATTAGTATGAGGGAAATTGTATGGGTGATAACCTATGGGAGGCGGGTAGGTCCAATCGGTGCCCGACATGTCGAAACACATCGAACCCGAGCGATCAAAAACAAAGCACCACTTGTTTCGCACGAATGCGGCCGTTGAACTTTTGGAGGGCAAGAACGTATTTGTTCCAATCACGGTTGCGAAGATCAACGACACCGTCTTTTGCGCGGTAACTTGGGCAGCCGTTTTTGGAGTTCCGGCTGGGTTGAAAGCCCATTGTCCGTTAGCCGCATACGTCACATTGCCCAGGCTCACGTTAGCGGAGGTGATCGTCAGAGGCGAACCACAGACCTTATTGGCGGCGGCGTAATTAATGGCGCTCTGAATAGCGGTCGCCTGGGTACCGCCCTGCGATAGTGAGACCACGGCGGCCTTGGCGGCCGCGTCGGTCGAGACGTGCAGTTGCTCGCGAGCCAGGAACATGTAGGCCATGTCCACGGAAAACGCGGCACCCACGAACAAAATCACCAGCGTTACCGCCACCAGCACGAGCATTGCTCCCTTTCGGGACCGCGCAACATGCAGACAACGTTTAAATTTAATTGTAAAGCCCATGGTTGTATCTCCTATTGATGAACCATAACTACTTGTGCGGTCATATTCGTGATTGTCTTGCCGATAATAAAAGGCCCAATACACATGTTTGAACTTAACGGCGCGTTTACGATTACCGTAATCTGCGTTCCGGCCGGCGTCGTGATCGTGACGGTCGGCGTGATTGTCACGGAGCTTCCCGAAATGCCGAACTGGGTAATGATGTTGTTCGCGGCCGTGGTGGCCATGGCGCTGGTTTTACCCTGCGTAGTCGCCGAGCGCGCGCCCTCATATGCCGCCGCCGTCAAGCGTTGCTTTAAAAAGATCGCGTCAGTGGCTTCGATGGACCCTAGCACGACGATTACCAGGACCGGAAGGCAAATTGCGAGTTCCACGGTCGCCAGGCCCTTGCGCATTCGATCAGCGCGGCGCAGCGATATGCATTTAATAGGAAGCATGGTGTGCCACCTCTTATGGTGCCAATTTTTTGGTTGAATTAGTGTTAACCTATTGAAACACAAGAAGAGCGAATACGGCTCATTTAACAAGCGAGGGATTGCTTACTCGGTTAATACCGAAAAAAAGGCTCTCTAAGGAAAATCTATTACAGATCGGCCGGCGGGGCACGATAAAATGGACAATAATGCGACGTTATCGGTTCATTTTATGGGAATTAGTAGGGAAATGATGTATATTTATCATTTGACGGTTGCCGATAAGGTCTGTTTTCGCTTGCGCAAGCGGCGTGAATTGGCTCTTACTTTGATGGGATCGGAATGGCGGCAGTGCGACTGGAGCGGCCTGATTGCCGAAATCATAATCCGCGTGTCGTAGGTTCGACTCCTACCGCCGCTACCTTAGATAGGTTGGCCTTTTGCCAGGAAAAAACGCATCAGTGCAGCGGATTCACCAGGCGCAACTTAGGATTGGAAATGATTTTATTAAAGATATCAATAAGATCTTGTTCGTATAAGGTTGGGTCGCCGGTTGCGTCGTAAGGAGAAGTAAGGGTTTGCGTGGTCTTGCCCATGGCGACGCTATAAATGCGATTCATGAAGTCCGCATCGCCCTGCAGTCCCAGTTGCACGGGGAAGACCGACCAGTTATTTCCCTGCATAATGGCGGCCTGCATCATTGCGGCATCTTGCGGATAATAACTCGACGAGCCGTAGTAATTAGTGTTTGCGTTGGCGCCTTCGTAATTTGAGATGGCGCCTGCGCTGGAGGAATAAAGATTGGGTTTACCGTCGGTCAACAAGACCACGACTTTATTTGTTCCTTGTCGGCCTTTCGAGTTGAGGAGATTAATAGCCGTCATGAATCCGGTTTCAGTCGACGTGGAGGGCGCGCTGTCGCTGCACGCCTGAAGTTTGGTACAATCCTGCATGGCGGTATTATAATCGTTATCCAGATCGTGGAGAACCACCACGTCGGAAGTGATATCGAAGGTGACAATCGAAATCCAATCGCATTGGGATGTATCGGAAATGTTTTGATTGCGATCCTTAATGATGTGAAGCGCGTCGATAATCGCCAGACGGGAGGAGTGGGTGGGCATTTCCCGGGGCGGGAAATTAAAAGTGTCCCCTTCTAGCGTCGTGTCCGGATGATAAGGACAATCCGCGCTGTTAATCGACAGCGGCGTGTAAAGCGTGGAACTAGTAGTCGGCTTCACATTGCGGCCATTGGCCATCATCATGTGCATATAAGAACTATAGCCGATGCTTGAACTGTAGGTTGAAAGATAATATTGCCAATAATTGTAGTTGTTCGAATCGGTGCTGTTTGGCGTGGGTTTGGCGGCGGGCATTATTCCGGGCAAGGGGGCAAATCCCGTCACGCCGCGAAGTTGAACATCCATGACCCAGGAGTAAGCCTTTTGCTTGCGTGTGCTGTACGAATCCGTGGATTTGATTTGATATTGGCTGAGAACAGTATATTTGTAGCTTGTGCTCCCGACCTTGAGTGTCAGAGGTTGCTTCGTATTCAACAGGGGACTAGTGGTTGTGCTAGTCAGGCCGGATAAGGAAGATACGCCCAAGGGAGCGCCGATAGCTTCCGACTTTGCATTAGAGAATGAGCCGAACCCGAAATCGTTGAATATATCCTGCATCATCGTGGTGCCGACCCCGGGATAACTGTTGTTGATGCCGCCGGTATTATCGGGATCGGTATCGTCGTTCATCGATCCGGACAAGTCCACGACAAAGCAAATATCGCGGGGATTGCAGGTGGCCGTGGCCGTAGCCCGGAGATTTACCGAATATATATTCAAAATGCGACCGAAGAACAAAGGAATTGCTCCCGTGGTCGTACTGTCGGCCCGGGCCGTGACTTTGGCCGCATTGGCCGGTCCACTGGAAACAGGGGTAAACGTGTTCGTGTTCTTATCCCACGTGCCATAAGTAACATCCGCTGCCGCGAGCTGAACGGGTTGTTGCCCGACAAGGTTTTGCCCGGCAAAAGTTTTGGCGGCATTAGTTGCTATGTTTAGGCTTTGGCCCATGGATCCCGCGGCCGCCAGAGCGGCGGAATCGGCCGCGTTTTGGAGTTGGGTTTTTGCCATCATCAGATACCCGAGATCGACGGCGAAAGCGATCATTGCCAAAAGCACCACGATCAAAAAGACCGCCAAAAGCAAAATTACGCCCCGATGTTGCCGCTTGTGTTGAGTTGATATAGTGATCATGAGATCATCTCCAAATGGAATTGGAAGACATAAAAAAAGAATCATTGATAAGCCGAACGCTCAGACAACTTCCGGGGCATTTTTCAACAAATGCGAAATATCTTTACAGCCCTTAAAGTCATCTATCATAACTTTATGTCATAGAGGGATTATGTCAAATGTCAGGACAAACCACGATGCAGACCGGCAGATCATGGAGTTTTTAAAGTCCTACGACAAGGAATTTATTCCACCATGAAATACAAGGAATGCGGCGAGTGACGGCTGGGCCGGGTGCAATTACCCGTATTAGTCCCGAAATGCGGGATATGAGTTATTTATCGGCCGCATGAACGTCATTCAGAGCGGAGCGAAGAAACTCAATGCTGGACAATCCGCCGCAAGAGGAGGATTCCCGACGCAATCAAAACCGCATTACTCATCCAGAATGAAATCGGCCACAATTTGCCGGACGTGGAAAGGTCCTCGCTTAACATCAAGAGCGGATAATAAACCGCCAGAATGGGCATGAAGCAGACGAAAAAATTCGTCAAAACGTCGGCATGGCGCCAGAGCATGGCCACGGGTACGCCGATCAACACGAAGCACAGGCAGGTAAAACCATTCGATAAACGCCGATAAGGTTCGGTTTGCAGGCGATAGATGAGATACCACAGGTTTGTCAGCCGTATGCCGTCGGCCTCCGGCAGAGTTTGCCCGTTTGCTTCCAAGGCCTCGCGCCGCTGTTGCAGCGGAAAAAGCTCGGCTTTCAGTTGAGCAATGTGGTCGGGTATCTCGTACATGGCGACCCAGTCGCGGTGATGTTCCAGAACGCCGCGGGTTCTGCCGGGATTGACAATCGGCAAGGATTGACTCCATTCGCCGGGATCGTTGTACTGATATTTGCCGTCTATGTCCACGTCAAAGTTGCGGCAAATGATGTTGATTTCATGTCTCTGCCGATCGGTGCGCAATTCGGCCTCCATGGCCCGGACGGTCGTGGCAGGATGATTTTCGTCTCTGAAAATGGTGATCGTAGGCTGAATAAGATTCCTTCCCTCAACGCCTTTTACCGTGATTGAGAACTGCGGCGTATAGGGCGGACCTATGGAATGATTGGTTTGCAACATGCCATAAGCGATTTCTTCGACCGATTCCGCCGCGATTCTCGCATAACTAGGGCGGCACCACACGGCGGCAATCTCCTGCATCCAAATCGTTCCCAGGCTCAGTAAGAATGCGAACACGATTACCGGCCAGACAATTACCATGGGATTAATCCCCAGCGATTTCAAGGCGACTACTTCGTTCATGCCCGTCATTCGCCCATACACGATGCTCACCGACAGCAACATGCTGACCGGAAGGGTAATGACCAGCATTTCCGGCAGCATGTATGGCATGACATAGAGCATCACCATGGGCGGCAGCCCCTGACGAATTCCCTGGCTGACGCCCATGACCACGGTCACTATCAGGGTCAAGCCGATCAGCGTAAGCAGAAAGTATTTCAGCACTTCGGTTACAACGTACCGCGTTAGAATGTACATGGGGGTAGATTGTGGATGTGAAGTGCCCGGTGGTCAAGACCAGAATTTATATGCCATGAACTAGTCCGTATCCCACTGCTGTAAATCCATGAAATTTCAAAAACCAATAAAAAAATCCCCATCTATAAGGCAAATCATTAAAAATGAGCATCATTTTTGCTTTTCAGAGGGGTTGTTAAGTCCTAAATTGGGGGAGTTGTTGATATCTGTCATACGGCACAACCCTTGACGCATATACTATTATCGTGTCACAATATGACTTGTAATCTGAAAATAGACGGGTCTATTACGGCCTGTTTCTTTAATAAATAACTCCCGCCAGAACATATTCGACCGCAATAGTGCCAGATCGACGTACTTGAAAACACGGGCACACGGTTTGATATCCCCGCTTCAAGAAAATACACGGCAAGTCCGGGCCATAATCAGGAGCGCATGATGAAATCCGGTAAAACGGCTTCGGTCGAGGAACTACAAGCCATTGGACGCTTTGAAAGTCTGCGGAAAATACTGCGCTTGGAAACTTATGCGGAACATCTCGACAAGCCTTTGGCGTACTGGGCGCTTCCTACCGATCGCCGATTGCCCTTGGCTTTTTTAAGCCGGGCATTGCGGGAATTGCTTGACGCGTCTTTTGAAGAATTGGCGCAAACACCCGGGATCGGGCAAAAAAAGATGAAATCTTTCGTGAAATTGCTTGCCCGAGTGGCTAACACCGATCCCGCCGAACTGCCCACTGAAATCAATGATTTTTACCTGGGACTGAAAAATCCATCGGTCGGCGATGCAAACTGTTCGGATAAAGGATTCGATCAGGCGGCAATCTCCGAACTCCAATGGGAACAATGGCGTGGAAGCGTGATGCGGCAAGGATTGGGACAGGAAAAGCTGGGTCGTTTCGCCTCTACCCTGCGGAACATGACCAAGGTGATTTGGAATTCGCCCCTTGCGGCCTATATCGGTTATACGCTGGCCGAAATCCAAGCCATGAAAACTCACGGCAAACGGCGAGTGAACGCCATCCTCGAAGTGTTTTACAATCTGCATACGCTTGTGGCCGGCATGGGCAGCCATGAACATCTTGTCATACGCGTTGCGCCGAGGTTGATCAACGTAGTAGAAAGGTGGGTCGGACAATCGCTGCAAAAACCCGGCCTGCCCAGCAACGCTGAAATTTTTCAAAATTTCGTCAGTCCCTTGCTTGAGCAAATCCGCATCGACGCCCCGCAGCAAATCGTAAGCATGGCCGAAAACCGACTGGGCGTGCGCGGACCGATTACCAGCGTCCGCCAGGTGGCGAGAAGCATGGGGCTTACCCGGGCGCGGGTTTATCAACTGCTTAACGAAATCAACGATATCATGACGGTTCGCTGGCCCTTGGGACGCCACCAGGTTTATCAGTTGCACGATAAATTCGCCGCCGAAGCGGTCGATGTTCCGAATCCTCCTTCCCTGGTCCAATTTTACGCGGCCGTGGAATTGTTTTATCCGGGCAATCGCCGCGGCGCGGACGGCCCCCTGGAAAAGACCGCCGAAATAGCCGAGGAACAAAGCGACATGCTCGAAGTGTGAAATACAAATTATTGCAGGGTGCGTGAAACGCACCATATCCAGTAGAAGGCGATGCGTTTCACGCACCCTACAAATTGTGGCGAAATATCGCCACCATGCCCTAAAAAGGAAATATTCGTTATTGCTTATCCGCATATGCAGCCGATCGGCGGCGTTGTTTTGCGGCAAAGTGGGGCGGGGCAATGGGGTGTGCGAATGTGGATGACGGGCTAATGACTTTCCTCTCCGTTGGCTTGTGCATCGGGAACAGCAACGCCTCCCAGGCACGGCCGCATAAATTTATCAATGCCGCCGGCCGAACCACGCTTTCCAAACATTCTTCAACCATCAACAGTGCATGTCCGGATAGCGCTTGCAGCCATCCCATTCTTGAAGCCCAGGTCCAGAAAAGCCGTTCGGCGGCTCGGCCCCCGCCCAGCCGGTCCGCACCCGCGGCATCATCCAATTCCGCATATATCCTGCAATTGGGCTCGCTAGTGCAACGGAAACCGGCGAAATGCAGGGCCAGGGCCAAATCGACTCCGGCAAGATAGCCTTTGAGTGCGGGATTCAATCCGTTTACCGCATCCCATGCCGAGCGGCGAAAGAATGCGGCCAAGATGTCGGCGCCGAAAAAATGTTCCTTTTCCAATGATGCCTGCTCCGGCGACTTGCCAAAGCCTACACGCCTGGCCGCTCCGCTCGCCCGATAACCCACGCCCGCCGATATCACTTTGTTTCGATCTCGCCGTTGAAGGACCAAGGGGGCAACCGCGGCAATCGCGGGATCTGTAAAAAGAGGCAGGACCGGGTCAGTCCAGCCCGGGCTCACCTCCAGGCCACAAGATAAAATGTGAATTATGGGCGCGTGACAACTTGCGAGTCCGAAGTTTATACTCTCTATCAAATCGGCATCCCGCGACGCTTCGACAAAACACACTTCGTCGCGTAATTGGTAAGGATCCGCATAGGGCTCGTTCAGCACAACGACGAACTGGCAATTCGCCGGCCTGTTTTCCAAAATCGAAACCAAGGTATCTTCCAGGTTTTTCAGCTTGTTTAAAACCGGAATGAGGATCGACAGCCGAAGCACGAGATTTTTTCCTGTGTTCAACGTCAGAGGAATCACGTTTACAAATGGCGCAGGGCTGTAGCTAATGTTCATAGAAAGAGATATAAAGCCATGCTGCGCTATTTGTGATTATGTCGGATTGTATTGAATAGGAAGTTTATTCAAACGACCCTTATTCCCTGGTTGGGCAAAAGAAACTTTATATATTCTTTGCATATTACCCATATTAAAGATTTTTGTATAACATTTACATATATTACCTATTTTATTGTCAATAATAGTCTAAATCCCCGTCATCATAAGACATAGAGATCCTATTTAATCAAAGTTGTGATATTTATAATAAAATCATTGGATTGTATTCGCGGGTTTACAGGTTACTGATAGTGCAATTTGTAACCGGCGTTTGACTTCCTCCCCATTATTATCCCACCCAATGCCCTTTCCATTTTAAAAGACCAGGCAGATGAAGTACGGCAAGCGGGAAGTGTCTCGACGCACTTTTTTACAGACCGCCGGTGCAGTGGCTGGCAGCGCCCTTGTATTGCCGCATTTGATTCCTTCAAAGGTATTGGCCGCACAGGCAAGGCCGGGCGCCAACCAACGGCCGAACATTGCGCTGATTGGCGCGGGAGAGCGGGGTATGACACACCTTGCCAGTCTGGTCGATCGGATGGGCAAGGGCGAGTTGAACGTCGCCGCCGTTTGCGACGCGGATGAAAAACGCTTGGACAAAGCCAAGCAAATTGCCGGTCCCAAAGCCAATGCACTTCGCGACTATCGTTATATTCTGCAGCGGAAAGACATCGACGCGGTAATCATTGCCACTCCCGACCATTGGCACGGCGTGCAATTCGTGCAGGCGGCCGAGTGCGGCAAGCACATATACTGCGAGAGCCCGGCCTGCTCGACAATCGACGAAGGCAAGGCCATGATCGAAGCCGCTCGCAAGGCCAAAATCGCCACGCAGATCGGAGCCCAAGGCCGTTCGCTGCCCGAGGCGTATTTGATGCGCCGCTATCTGGCCGGCGGGGCAATCGGCAGAGTGAGGACGGTGACCTGTTGGAGCAAGCCCGGCCTGATCGACGACAATCCCATGCCCGACGAAGATCCGCCGCCCGAGTTGGATTGGGGTCTTTGGCTCGGCCCGTTGCGCTGGCAGTCGTATAATCCGCGTTTTTCCAACGGCGTGTTCCGCTGGATGATGGAATCGGGCGGGGGAAGGATTTGCCATCCCGGCGCCCACGTAATGAGCTGCGCTATGTGGTGGCTGGGCGCCGATGGGACCGGGCCGGACACCATCGAAGCCGTGGGCACCGTACCGACCAAAGGGCTTTGGGACACGGCAGTGGATATGAAAGTGACTTATACTTTCAAAAATCCTGATTGGGTGCTCACCTGGAATCAGCGCGGCAAGAGCGTCGAATCCGAGGAGAAAATACTGGAAGAGCAAAAACCGGAAGAGCGAACTCCTGATGAGGCATCAATCGCTCAGCCGGATTGCGGGGCGATATATCATGGCGAAAAGGGAGAAGCAGTGGCCTGGGGCGGAGACCAGGGGATTTGGGCCGAGCGAAAGGTCCGCCAGTGGAAAGCGCCTTCTTCTGCGGTCGAAATCGGCAAAAGCCCCGATCATATCGAAGATTGGCTGAACGGCATCAGAACAGGGGCAAAAACGATCATGAACGTCGAGGCCGGCGTGGGCGTGGCTAATTTGTGCATCCTCGGCAACCTCTCCTTTATTTTGGGGCGAAAACTCAATTGGGATAATCAAAAGTTCGAAATTACCGGCGACGAACAAGCCCGCCGACTTATGAGCAGGCCGCAACGTTTCCCTTATTATATGTGAGGAATCAATCGCAATGCCGTCCGAGGAATTCACCGTCGATAACTTGATTGCCAAGATCAAGGACAAGAGCGATAAAATCAGGGCGGAAGGCTGGTTCAGCGCCGCAAAGGCGGGGGCGGCGGCCATTAAACCACTGGCGGCGGTGACCACATCCGGCGACAGCGATCTGGAAGTGGCCCGAGCGGCTAAAAGGGCTTTATGGCAAATCGTGCATGACTTCGGACGGATCGACGCCGAAGACCAACGCAAGGCCATACTCGACGAATTCCAGGCGTTGTTGACCGACGATTGGCCCGATGCCTTCCGCCGCGATGTGCTGTGGATGCTCTCGGAAATTGGCGACGATTCCAGTGTCGTACCAATCGCGGCCGTGCTCAAGAGCAGAGAATTGCTCGACGATGTGCGTTGTGCGCTCCAACGCATTCCCGGTCAAGCCTCTCTCGACGCCCTAAAAGACGCTTTGGAGAGCGTTCCCAAGGCTTATAAAAACAATATCGCTCATGCACTCAGGGTGCGAGGTGTGGAACTAAGTCTGGAAAAATATCCTCAAGAGAATCTGATGATTCCCCCCAAACAAGCCGACGTCAAGCCAGCGGGAAAAAACGGGTTATGAAATACTTTATCCGAAATTATTGTAATCGAAACAATTTCAAAATCTTTAAGCCCGGGGGATGCAACCCCTGGGCTTTGCAAAGAGCATGGGCTTTTAAGGCTTTTATTGTGCTGAGTGCATTGAGCATATTGTGCCCGATTGCCCTTGCCCAGCAAATGGAATACGAAGCCTTTTCCGGCAAACCCTACAGCGTGGGCCGGATAGTCGTAGATTTGCCCGAGACCATGCTCCCGCAACCACTGGGCGCCGAAGGCCTGGCCCTGACCGAACGCGACGGCCGGGTGCTATATCCGGTCGTCGAAACCCCGGCTTTCGCCAAGATCATGAAAGAAATCTTAGACAGCGACACGCCTCTTACCCGGGGCGGTCCGGTCCGGGAACAAGTGGGCGGGATGTTGCGCGGATTTATGGATCGACCGCCGCGGACCACGATCTATTTTCTATTCCGGGGCGATGAACCCTTACACATCACGATCCAGGCCCGTTTGCCTATACCAATAAATATTATTCCCAGGCAGGCG
>JBEKSO010000093.1:0-11179 GCA_049516935.1 Thermoguttaceae bacterium | reverse complement strand
GTCATCGGGAAATTCGTCGAGCACCTGCTGGAGCCACTCGACGGCCTGGGGGGTCTTCTTTTGCAAAACGCAAAGATTCGAGAGCTCCATGCGGACTTCTTTTAACGAATCGCGGTTTTCCTCGCTTTCGTAGTCGTTATCGAAATCCTTGAGTGTTTTAAGGTACTCCGCGGCGGCTTCATCGTATCGCTTGGCGCGGAAGTAGACCCAAGCGATCCGACTGCGGAACTTGGCCGAATCTTTTTTCATTTCCGCCGCTTTTCGCGCGGCAGCCAGGGCATCGTCGATGCGGTCGTCCATGGCCAGGGCGCCGGCCAGGTAGAAATAAAAGATGGGATTATCATCGGAGATCGCTTTTTTGTCGATGGCTTGTTGAAAGACCTTGGCCGCCTCGGCGGGGCGGTTGTCGACCAGCAGTCCCACGCCCCACACCATATATACCTCGGCGGCTTTCTTGGGTTGGGCGGTTGCGGCCGGTTGGAAAAAATCCCCCGCAGTTTCCCATTGTTTACTATCCATGGCCAACAAACCCATAGCAAAACACTTGCCATAAGAGGGTCTTTCCGGAGCATCTTTTAATTGTTTTCGGGCGGCATCGATCAGTCCGCGCATGGCGTCGAGGTCTTTTGAAAGCGATATCGCGTCGCTGCCTAGGGTATCGAGAACGCCGGTTTTTTCCACAGTCTCGCCTAGAACTGAAAGCAGGGCGTCGTATTGTTTGGTTTTGCGATAGATTTCAGTAAGACTCTTATAGCCCGCAGTCGTGGGATTTTTGTCGACCAGCGAGACATACAGCAATTCGGCCTTTTCGATCATGTCAGATGCGAGGTATTTGTCGGCCAGGAAATAGCCCAGGGGGACGTTTTGGCGGTCGTCGTCGCGGAGTTTTTCCAGGCGGGGGAGCAATTCGTTCTTTTTGCCCAGGGCAGTCAGCAGTGCGTCCAACAATTCATAGGGTTTCATTCCCGCTGTCGAGAGATGCTTGGCCATTGCCTCTTCCAAGGCGCCAAGGGCCTCGGCGGGCTTGCCGCTTTTGGCAAGCACCTGGGCCAGATGGAACTTCCAAAGTTCCTCATTAGGCTCGAGTTTTTGGGCTTTTTCATAGACCGCGCGTGCTTCATCGACGCGCCCGGCCTGCAAAAAACAATCGCCAAAAAAAGTATAGGTTGCCCCAGGTTCCTCGAGCAGGGCTTTTTGAATCTCATCGGATAGCGAATATTTATCGGGATGATCCAGGGCATCGACCACCAGGGCAAAACAATCGGCGGCTTCTTTATATTTGCCCGTCAGCATGAGCAAGCGGCCGGTATCCATGCGCAAAAGCACGTCCTCCGAAGAATTCGGCTCAACTGGGGCATGGAGGGCTAAAGCCCGCTGGAAAAGTTTAAGGGCCTGCGGCCAATCTCCCACTTCTTCCAATCGGACTCCCAAACGCCGCAGTAATATGGGATCGAGGTCTTCGTCGAGTTCCACCGACTTCAGGGCGTAGCGAACCGCCACGCCTTCGCGATTTAAATGAATGGCCAGAGGTATGATGGCCAGGGCGATTTGGGCCGATTGCGGGTCGTATCGCAATGCCCGCTGATATAATCGCAAGGCCTCGGCATATTGCTCGCGAAGTTCCAGCGCCCGGGCCGCGGAGAACAGGGCGAGTGCTTCGACCTTGTCGCGTTGGGCATCATCCGGAGCACGGTTGCCGGAGAGGGGCAGGGGAGCGTCATCGAGAATAAGCGGGCCGGGGCGATACTCTTTTTCTTCCGCGGACTTTCCGTTTTGGGGTTGCTCACCGTAGGTTTGCATCGGCAGAAGAAACGTTGCCAAGGCAATGGATGACAGAATCGATAATAACCGAAAGCAGCGGGTGCGCACAGAGGAGTCTCCCCATTTCATTATCGCGGTTTGCGTTTGGAGAGTCCTTCGGAGACCGATTTCTTTTTGGGGGAAGGGGTCTCGCGAGTCGGGAGTTTTTCGGGCGGTTCGGCGGGCGTTTCAGGCGTGGAAGCCGACTTCTTTTTGGTTTTTTTGGGGGCGGATTCGGGCGTAGAGGCTTGAGAGGGGGGAGTTTTTTTCCTTGCTCCCGCTTTTTCGAGACCTTGAACCGGTTTGGCGGCTGAAGTTTTTCCGCCGGCGGCCGGCTCGGCGGCGGGCAGTTCCGCCGCCTTCTTCCGCAATTGAGGTTCCACCCTGCGCTTGGGCAGGCGGTTTTGCACTTCCGGATTTATTTCCAAAAGGATGCCGCGGGTAGTGGGCGAGTACGGATTGGTGGAAAAATCGGCGCCGAATTGATGCAAAAGCGATCCGAACTCGAGGCCTTTGGACTTGGCGATTGCCCGTTCCAAACCCGGCACTTCGCCGGCCGCCGCGTCCTTGTCGGTTACCAGGTCGAGGAGGCGCAACACGTTCATCGTGCCGGAATCGATGGGGATGGAATGCCCGTTTAGGGCCGCTTGCACCACATAAGCCACGGAAAATCGGCTGGTGCCATCGAGTCCTTCCAGCCATTTGATGGTAGGGCCGAGGTTCTTTTTCCGCTTGTCTTCCAGGTCGAAGTTAAACTGGGCCTCGAATATGGCGTGCAGGACGCGCTTGATGCGATTTGCCGCCAGGCGCGGATCGGGCAGGCAGGCCATTACCTCGGAAAGTTCGGAAATGGAAGTCACCCGAACTTCGTTCCAATCGAAAAACGTGTGGACCAGGGCGGCGAAGGCCTCTTCGGCCGCCTCGTATCGAGCGTCTTCCAGACAACAGGCGAAGATTAAATGCTCCGCCACCGTCCGGCCCGTATTGGCCGTGGCGGGCTTGTAATGTTTCTTGAGGATTTTATAAACTTTAGCGAATTGCGCCGTGCGACTGACTGCTGTCATGGGAAATCCTCCCGGCGCAAGGGCCGGGGCTAAACAAAATGTGACCTTGTTGCATTGAAAACATTAACTACTCATCGTCTTGGGCATCGGGTTCGTGGCCCTCATCGGAGGTTGGGCTTTCTTCGCTGGGCGGGAGGACCTCGCGGAGGATTCTGGCGATTTCTATGGAATGTTTTACGCCCTGATCGAGAATAAAGTTCAGCCGCGGAGTATAGCGCATTTCCACATGTTGGGCGATTTTGGCCTGTAAAAATCCGGCCGCGTTTTGCAATCCCCGCAGACTTAATTGCTGCTGGGTTTCATCGCCCATCACCGAAACGTGCACCTTTGCGTGGCGCAGGTCGGAGGAAACTTCCACGAAGGTCACCGTGACGTCCTTGACGCGGGGGTCCTTGAGTTCCGTCAGAATCGCCATACTGACCACCTCGCGGATGGCTTCGGCAACTTTTTGGGCGCGTCGCAATGACATGGTTACAGCGTTCTCGCAATCTCTTCGATCTTGTAGGCTTCGAGCAAATCGCCTTCCTTGACGTCGTTGAAACCGCCCAGCTTCATGCCGCATTCAAAACCTTCGCGGACTTCGCGGGCGTCGTCTTTTTCCCGGCGCAGGGATTCCACGGGATAATCGCCGATAATCCGGCTCTCGCGAATAACGCGAACGCGGGCGTCGCGGAGGATGGTTCCTGTAAGCACCCGGCACCCGGCCACGGTACCCAGGCGGCTGACGTGGAAGGTCCGCTGGACCAGAGCCCGGCCCAATTCCTTTTCCTGCCGTTCGGGCTTGAGCATGCCTTGCAAGGCGGCCTTGAGGTCGTCGGTCACCTGGTAAATGATGTCGTAGCGGCGGATTTGCACGCCCAGTTTTTCGGCCAGGCCGCGGGCCTTTTCGTCGGGCACCACCGTAAAGCCGATGATCACGGCATCGGAGGCGTCGGCGAGGTGCACGTCGGCCTCGGTGATGCCGCCCACCGTGGCCTGCAGGATTTTGATTTGCACTTCGGGATGTTCGAGCTTGGTCAATTCCTTGCGGATGGCCTCGATGGAGCCGCGGACGTCGGCCCGTAAGATAATGTTCAGCGTTTGAACCTTGCTTTCCTGTCCCAGGCGTTCATAGAGGGTTTCCAGGGTTACGTGAGGCTGACCCCCGCTGAGTTCGCGTTGGCGGGCTTCGGCAAAGCGTTTTTCGGCCAATTCCCGGGCTTGGGTGATGTCCTGCAAGACGTAGAAACGATCGCCTGCGCCGGGCGGCACATTCAGCCCCGTGATATTCACGGGCGTGGAAGGACCGGCTTCGGCCAATCGTTTGTTCAGATCGAGCGTATCGTACAAGGCCTTGACGCGGCCGTACGTCGGCCCGCAAACGATCACATCGCCCGGGCGCAGGGTGCCGTCGCGAACCAGGAGCTTGGCAATGACGCCGCGGCCTTCGTGCAGTTCGGTCTCGAGGCAGGTGCCGCGGGCCGGGCGGTCGGGATTGGCCTTGTATTCGCGTAACTCGGCCACGGTGAGCAACGTCTCCAAGAGTTGGTCGATGCCCTCGCCGGTGGCTGCGCTGGTTTTCACGACTTCGGTTTCGCCGCCCCATTCGCTGGGGAGGAGATTGTTGGCCGCCAACTGTTCGAAAACGCGTTGCGGGTTTGCGCTGTACAAGTCGATCTTGTTGAGGGCCACCACGATGGGAACCTCGGCAGCGCGGGCATGGCTGATGGCTTCCTCGGTTTGAGGCATGACGCCGTCGTCGGCCGCCACCACCAGCACGGCGATGTCGGTTACATTTGCCCCGCGGGCCCGCATTTCGGTAAAGGCCTCGTGTCCCGGCGTATCGACGAAGGCGATCGCCCGGCCGTCTTTCTCGACCTTATAGGCGCGGATGTGCTGGGTGATGCCGCCCTTTTCCTTGGATACCACGTCGATGCCGATGATGCGGTCCAAGAGCGAAGTCTTGCCGTGGTCGACGTGCCCAAGGAAGGTAACAATGGGCGGGCGGGGCTGCAATGCAGCCGGTTCGTCTTCGGCCTCCAGCTCGGGAATGAGCTGCTGTTCCAGATCGGCTTGCCGATGGAACTTCACGTCCACGCCCAATTCCACGGCCAGGAGTTCGGCTAATTCCAGATCGAGGTTGGCGGCGATGTTGGTCACCGTGCCCATATCCAACAGTTTGCCCAGGATGGTGCGCGCCGGCACGCCAATGGCTTCGGAAAAAGTGCGGACCGAGCAAGGCATTTCCAGAACCACGCTTTCCTTTCGGGGTGCGGCGGTGTTTGCTCCGGTGCGCTTGATGTGCGTCTTTTTCCGGGTGATCGTGGGGATTGGCGTTTCTTCCTCATCATCGGCGTGATGGCGGCGGGTGGTGGCCGATTTTTTTCGTTTCAACTGCCGGGCTTCGCGGCCGCCCAGCGTGAGCGGACCTTCTTCTTCCCCCTCGACGATTTCTTTTGGCGGACCTCCGCGGCGGCGTTCCCGTGCCGGGGGGAGTAATTCCATGGGCGGAATTTTCAAGTCCGGCGGGAGTTCAGCCAATAAACCGTGGCGGGCGGAGGCCTTGCGTTTTTGTTCCGCTTTGCGGAGGTGTTCGGAAAGCGGTTTTCCGCCCGCTTTGCCGGCGCGAATAGCGTCTTTGGGAAGCCTGAAATCGGGTTTTTGGGGGGCCGGCTCCTTGGGCTTGGCCTTGCCGCGAGATTTGGAAGTCGGCATAGGGGCAAATTTGATGCCCCTAGTCGGGCGTTCGCGATCTTTATCGCGCTGCGGCTTTTCTTTTTCCGCTTCGGGCGCCTCGGCGGACCTGGCAGGCGCTTCGGCCGGACGACTCGGGCCAGGTTCTTTAATTTCCTCGGGCAAGCGGAAGTCCTGTGGTTTTTTCAGCTCCTCTTCCTGAGGCGTCTCGGCCGGCTTTTTTCCCGGTTTTTTTGCTTTGGCGCTTATGTCCTCCGGCTGCGCCTCGGCCGGTTTTTCCAGGGGCTTTTTTTTCAGTAGCGGAGGCTTGTCGATCTTGGGAGGCAGGACCGGGATTTTACCGCCGTGAATTCCGGCAGGGGCGATGTAGTCTTCGCGTCGTAAAACCGAGGGCTCGGCGCCGGCATCTCGAGCAGTTGCCCCGCCCGCCCCGCCGCGCGAAGCCCTGCTGCCGCTCATGTATGCCTTAAGCTTGGCCGCTTCTTCGTCTGTGAGACTGGCCAGCGCAGACCCCTTTCCCGTGATTCCCGCCTTGGTGCAAATATCGACGAGGATCTTGTTGTCGA
Source organism: Thermoguttaceae bacterium (assembly GCA_049516935.1). Lineage (GTDB taxonomy): Bacteria > Planctomycetota > Planctomycetia > Pirellulales > Thermoguttaceae > JBEKIK01. Next base: position 5,076 of record JBEKSO010000093.1, on the reverse strand, counting down.
TTTTCAGTTCTTTGGCTAAGGCATAAATGCGGATAGGCAACGGCATCTCCTGTTGGTGTGACGGCTTTAAAGCCGAGCAGCCGTCTTACACCAAATTGGTAGGACGACTTACAAAGTCGTGCCAGGTTAAATGATTTCCCGCCTAATAGCCCCGGTCGTCGATGGTTTGCCGAGGGTTTAGGCGTTTTCCCCTTCTTGCGGCGGTTTATCTTCTTGCGGCGGTTTATCGGCCGGCACCGTGGCATCATCCACAGCTTGATCGGCCAAGTACGGGGGCAGGCCTTCATCCACGTTTTCAGCCGCGGCCAGGCGTTCCTGTTCGCGCTGTTGGCGCCGCTGTTCGGCGGCGGCGGCTTCGGCTTCGGCGGCTTTAGCCTCGGCCTGCTGGATAATTTTATCGACTTGCTCCTGGGCCAAAGAGCCCATTTCCATCAAGGCATCCGGTTCGATTACCGAGAGATCGTCGTAAGAAAGGAATCCTTCGCCCACCAGTTTTTCGGCCAAGTCCGGTTCCACGCCTTCGAGCGAGGAATAACCTTTCACGGCCTGTTCTATTTGTTCGTCGAGTTCTTCGCGGGTCATTATTTCGATGTCCCAGCCGCAGAGCTTGCTGGCCAGGCGGACGTTTTGTCCGCGTCGTCCGATGGCCAGTGAAAGCTGGTCTTCCTCGACCAGCACTATCGCCCGGCCCAACATCTGGCAGAGGATCACTTCCTCCACTTCGGCGGGCTGCAAGGCATTGGGGATCAGCACCTGCATGTCATCGCTGAAGCGGACGATGTCGATGCGTTCGCCGGCCAGTTCGTCCACTATATTTTTGATGCGGTTGCCGCGGACGCCCACGCAAGCCCCCACGCAATCCACGCGCTGATCGGTGCTGCTGACGGCGACCTTGGTGCGATAACCGGGTTCCCGGGCAATTGCCCGGATTTCGATGACGCCTTCAGCGATTTCCGGAATTTCCTGTTCGAAGAGCCTCTGCACCAGTTGAGGCTTGGTGCGGCTGAGTATGACCTTAATCCGGCTGCCTTGCTTGCGTACTTCGTACACGGTGGCCCGAACCCGTTCGTTGGGATGGTGTGTTTCGCCGGGAATCTGCTCGCCGCGGGGCAGAATTGCCTCGACGTTTGCCAGGGTGACGGTAGCCGCGCCGCCTTCGTAGCGCTGGATTACCCCGGTTACGAGTTGGCCTTTGAGTTCTTCATATTCGTCGAACAATTGATCGCGTTCGGCCTCGCGTATTTTTTGAATCATCACCTGCTTGGCGGTTTGGGCCCCGATGCGTTCGGCCATTTGGGCGGGATCCAAAGGTACGCCGTTATGGGTGCCGTGAATAGCCCCGTTGCTGCGATCAATTTCGACGACAATATCCTCCAATTCACCGTAGTGCTTCTTGGCGGCGGAGACCAACGCCGCTTCAATACCTTCGAAGACAATCTCTTTGTCGATATTTTTATCGCGGTGAATTGCGTCGACTATTCGCAGGATTTCATTCGCATCCATTGATTATCACTTTCCCAGGGTCTCATTCAGGCAATACGCTCCAACCCTTCTCGACCGGTCCAAACGGCCGAGACGCTGCAAAATCTTACGTGGGCTGAACTTAGTGGGTTTTAGTAATCTGGTAAGCATACCGGCCAAATAAAGGGGTGTCAAGGCGGTTGAACATCATCGCTAATCATATATGCCCTGTAGAAATCATATCCGACCGGCAAATTCGGATGAATATATATGTAATTCGTAGCACAGAGTTGCATCATATAGCCCATTAAGGTGCTTTTTGCGGAGTCGCTACATACAAGCCTCCAATTCCGAGAGGCAGGTCGTTCTTGTCCGGCACGAAAAAGACAGGCAAGACCAAATTTGATTCAAATCTGCGTTTAGACACATGTTAGAGTTGGCAGTTATTAAAGGAAAACGGCATTTTGATGACTCATCGCGAAACCGCAAGCGATTTGTGGAATGGGATGGTTCTGTGTTCAAGCCGGTTTTATTTGGCATATAATCAAAAAGCCCACGAGCCGCGACCCGTGGGCTTAATGGTAAATTTCTATATTTTACATGGCGTTAACAAATATCGCCGGTCTCGTTGATATCGGTGAACAGATCGTTAGCGAGAGACCTAAGAACCTGTTCGGCAGATGAAATCGAACCGTTTCCATTGAGATCCCAGAGAATGCCTTTTCGGGCCTGGTCGTTGGTATTTTGCAGTATCTGGGAGATCGCTAAAACTGTGTTATTGGCCACTTTAAAGGCCGCTCCCGCGTTTCCGATATTAAATGTTGCCAAACCGGTACCGAAGGGATTCACTATGAATCCGTAACTGGCGGCGACATTGCCGGCCAAATTCGAGTTGGTCACATAAACGGCCAATGCGACGGCAAGAGCCTGGGCATCGATTTTCATGCCGCAGACGTCGAAGAGTTGCTTGAAGAAATTGGCGACCTGCGCATTGGTCTTGCCGGCCAGATTGTGTGAACCGGCGGTGGAGCCGTACATATTGGGGAACAAGGTTGCCAGCCAAGTGCCAAGTTGTGTCGAGCTAGAACCACCGTTAAGGGATTTTATAAGCGCTTGGCCGTGATTACTGTTCCAAAAGCCGATAGTGGCGGTTTGACCTTCGTGCAATGCCGCATTTGGCGAGGGGAGTTCGGCGAAGTTGTTATTGATGCCTCTCACTCCGCTGTTCAGCACAATGTTGCTGAACTGATCGTTGCCCACGGCGCCGCCCTGACTGCCGATGGTATCAATTCCATCCATGTAACCCGCGGGCTGCGACTCGGTAAGCTTGTAGGTGCCGGGGCGCAGGTTATTGAAGGCGTAGGCTCCATCACTATCCGTTACCGCGGTCAATGATATCGAATTGCCCAGATCATCGACGCCGGTCAAAGTGACGGTGACATTGGCAATAGCTTTATCGCTGCAATCAATATCGCCATCGCCGTTTTTGTCGAGGAAGACGAAGCCGGAGAGGCTGGCCGCCTTCAGTTCGCCAAAGTTGTTGCCGGCGCCTTTGACGCCGGAGGCCAGCACGATATTGCTCAGCACATCGTTGCCCGCGATGCCGCCTTGCGTGCCAATAGCGTCCTTGCCGTCCAAATAACAAGACGGCTGAGTTTCAGTAATCGTATAGGTTCCGGGCCGCAAGTTTCCAAAGTTATATGCACCGTTGCAATCCGTAATGGTTGTCAATTGGATCGTGTTGCCAAGATCATCGGCGCCGGTCAGGGCGACTTTTACTCTTGAGATTCCCTTTTCCGTGGATTGCTTGATTCCGTCATTGTTGGCATCGACGTAGGCGTTGCCCGAGACGCTCGCCGGTTTTAGTTCGCCGAAGTTGTTGTCCGTGCCGCGGTCGCCCCAGTTCAGCACGATATTGCTAATTACGTCGTTGCCCGCGATGCCGCCATCGGTGCCGGCGGTGTCCTTGCCGTCCAAGTAGGTTGTGGATCCACGGTTACACAGGACAGAGATTCCATTCCAGAAGTCTGCGAAATGATTGATGAAATACTGATCATCGCTATTGTTAAGATTGAAATCCTTATTTTGATCGCATCCGCGGAAAAGCGCGTCCTTTATTCCTTCATCATCCCAATTGAGATCATCATCACTCCAATCATTGTTGGACAGATCATTGAATAAATTGTCAATCAAACTCGCATTCGAGGCACTGCTGCTGCAGGTATGGACTGATCCGTTGGAATCGTGAAGTTCATAGTGTCGAATGCCGCCTTGACACCATTCGTACATATAACTGTTTCCACAGCCGCCATTATTTCCGCCGCCGCTGCCACTAGAGCCGGTCGGCTGCACCTCCGTGACCGTGTAAGTGCCGGGACGCAAGCCGGCAAAGAGATAATAACCGTTGGCGTCGGTGGTGGCGGAGATAATGACAGACTGGCCCAAGTCATTGGCGCCGGTCAAGATAATTTTCACGCCCTTTATACCCGCTTCTCCGGCCTGCTTGATGCCATCGTTGTTGTCGTCGACATAGACATAACCTGACTTGCTAGCCGGCTGCTGCGACGCGCCATAATAATAGTCAACGTCGCTGGAAGTTACCGTCCCAGGAACAGTCGCCGTGGCGTCTTTGCCGCTGGCCGTGCCGGTGTTCGAGTACTGCCCGACAATGGCCGTGCCAGTTGCAGTGTAAACCCACGTTTCGCCTGGATCCAACAGGCCGTTGCTGTTGGCATCGCCGCTCTGATAGACCGGGTGGACGGCTGAATCGCTGTCCGTAACTGTCACATTATTTAGGGCCACGTTCCCGCTGTCAGTCACGTTGTATGTCCAAGTCACCGTGCTTCCCTGGATCACTTGGGCGCCGGGTGCGCTGTTGTTATCAGAACCGTTAGTTAGTTTGACAATCTGAATGCCCGGGGCCACGCCAAAGTACGAGTCGGCTTCACTGGCAGAGACCGGAGTGGATATCGTGCCGGTGGCGTCAACGCCCGTGACTGTGCCGGTATTGTTATACTGTCCGGCAACAGCCGATCCCGCGGCCGTGAAGATCCAGGTCTCACCTACGTCCAACAGTTGGTTACCGTTGTCGCCGCTGGAATAGGCCGGGGTCACGCCCGAATCACTATCGGTAACCGCCACGCCGCTTAGGGCCACGTTGCCGGTGTTGGTTACGTTATATGTCCAGGTGACATCGCTTCCGACGGCCATGTTCGCATTGGTGTTGTCAGTGCCGTTGGTCAGCTTGACGATCTGAATGCCTGGCTGCACGCCGAAGTACCCGTCTCCTTCGCTGGAGGAGACCGGCGTGGTTACCGTGCCGGTGGCGTCAATGCCGGTGGCCGTGCCGGTGTTGTTATACTGCCCCGCGACGGCCGTGCCGATCGCTGCGTAGACCCACGTCTCGCCCACGTCCAAAATGCCGTTGCCATTATCGCCGTCGATACAGAACGGGGTAACGTCCGGAGTACTATCGCTTACCGTCACGCCGTTTAAGGCCACGTTGCCGGTGTTGGTCACGTTGTAGGTCCAGGTGATCGTGCTGCCGGCGGCCACGTTCGGATTGGTATTATCAGTGCCGTTGGTCAGCTTGACGATTTGAATTGCCGGGGCCAC
>JBEKSO010000092.1:0-11308 GCA_049516935.1 Thermoguttaceae bacterium | reverse complement strand
AAATCGCGGATCTTCTGGTCCTCGACCAGTAGTTCGGCGAATTCCTGCTTCGAGGCGTACCAGCGGCTTTTCCAGCCGATCATGATGCCCGTGCGAAACCCGACAGGATTGACTTTTTGACCCATGCGTTAATTCTCTAAACTCCCGGCGCAAGCGCCGGGGCTAAACAAGTTATTCCAAAGCTATGCGAATGTGCGACATGCGTTTTAAAATCACCGAGGCCATGCCTCTGGCGTGCGGGCGCATGCGTTTCATCATCGGTCCCCCATCCACCTGCACGTCAATCACCTTTAGGTGATGCAGGTTCGGGGCCCGCAGGTCTTCGGCGTTGGCCAAGGCGCTGCGCAGGACCTTTTCCAGCATCCGCGCGCCGCGGTGGGGCTGGTAACGAAGCACGTTTAGAGCCTCGTCGGTCTCTTTGCCGCGAATCAAATCGGCTATGGGGCGCACCTTGCGGGCGCTAATGCGTGCGAAACGATGTACCGCTTTGTATGCCATGTTACTTTTTGCCCCCCTTCCCGCCATGGCCGCGGAAAGTCCGTGTGGGGGCGAATTCACCCAGCCGGTGCCCGACCATCTCTTCGGTAACGAACACCTTCAAGTGCACTTTGCCGTTGTGGACCATGAACGTATGCCCGACAAACTCGGGAATGATGGTGCAGGCCCGGGCCCAGGTTTTGATCGGATCCTTTGTCCCCGCCAAGTTTTGCCGTTCCACTTTCAGGAACAACTTGGGATTCACAAAAGGACCTTTTTTTAGTGATCTACCCATGGTTTTCTTTCGGTTCACTGTTCACAGTTTTCAGTATACAGTCGGAATTATTTACACTGTAAACTGCTAACTGTAAACTGATAACTACTTCAATTTCAATTGTCCGTAGCGGCGCGATTTGCGCCGTCGGACTATGGCTTTGTTCGATGGTTTACGGCGTTTACGCGTGGACCCGCCCTTGGCCAACTTGCCCCAGGGGCTGACAGGGTGCCGTCCGCCCTTGGTGCGGCCTTCGCCGCCGCCGTGGGGATGATCGATGGGGTTCATGGCCGTGCCGCGTACGTGCGGGCGCCGTCCCATCCAGCGTTTTCGCCCCGCCTTGCCCAACACAATACCCATGTGATCGGAATTGCCGATGCTGCCGATGGTCGCCCGGCACGTGGCTGGGACACGGCGGATTTCGCCGCTGGGCAGGTTGATTTGCGCCCAATCGGCGTCGCGTGCCGCCAAAGTGGCCCGCATCCCTGCCGCCCGGCACAACACTCCGCCGCGGCCGGGTTGCATTTCGATGTTGTGGATGTCCAATCCCAAGGGGACGGCCGAAAGCGGCAGGCAGTTGCCCACCGCGGCAGGAGCGTCTTTTCCGCTTAAGACTTTATCGCCCGCCTTCAAACCTTCAGGGGCTAAAATGTAGCGCTTTTCGCCGTCGGCATAGTGCAGCAAGGCGATCCGTGCGCTGCGGTTGGGATCGTATTGGATGGAATCGACCACGGCGGGAATGTCGTCTTTGTTGCGGCGGAAATCAATCAGGCGATAATGCTGTTTGTGCCCGCCCCCGCGATGCCGCGAGGTGATCACGCCCTGGTTGTTCCGCCCGCCTTTTTTGCGCTTCCGGATCATCAGACTTTTCACCGGCTTGGCCCCAGGCGTCAATTCGGCAAAATCGCTCACCGTCGCACCGCGGCGTCCAGGCGTAGTCGGATTGTATCGGCGAATTCCCATGTTTATAAAGCTTTCAGCTTTCAGCCGTCAGCTCTCAGCTTGCTGATAGCTGATAGCTGACCGCTGATATCTTTCTTAGAAGAAATTAATCCTGTGTTCTTTATCCAGTGTAACTACGGCCTTTTTCCAGGCTTTGGTCTGGCCGCTGCGAAAGCGGGTTTTACGCGGCTTGCCCTTGCGGTTCTGCGTATTTACGTGCAGCACCTTGACGTCGAACAACTCCTCCACGGCCCGGCGAATATCGTCTTTTCCCGCCAGCCGGCTGACCTCGAAGGCATAGGCATTGTTGCGGTTAGCCTTGTGCATGCCTTTTTCGGTAACCAGCGGCCGGAAGATAATCTGACTCGGCTCCAGGGCCAATTTGGTCTTGGTGATGTCTCGGGCCATCGCACTATTCCTTGTATCACATCTAGTAGGGTGCGTGAAACGCACCAAAATTATTATTCGTCATGAAGGTGCATTTCATGCACCCTACATATTTCATATTGCCTGTTTCCCGGCGGCCTTGCTGCGAAAGGAGTCTAAAGCGGCGATTGTCATAAGCAGCCGCTGCGGCCGCAATACGCTTAGGGCGTTCAGTTCAGCCACCGGCAGGACCGACACGTTTGCAATATTGCAAATGCTCTTGTACACGTTTACATCGTAACCGTCGACCGCCACCAGCAGGCTCTCGCCGCCCAGTTTCAACGCCTTGAGGATTCCGGCCATTTCCTTGGTTTTGGGCTGGGCGAAGGATAGTTTATCGATCAGCATCACCTGGTTTTCGGCTATTTTCGAGGCCATGGCCATGCGCGTGGCCAGCCGGATCGCCTTTTTCGTCAGCCGATACGACCAATCGCGTGGCACGCGGGGGTGTATGTCGCCGCCGCCCCGCCGAATGCCGCTCCGCCGCGAACCGGCCCGGGCGTTGCCCGTGCCCTTCTGCCGATACATTTTTTTTGTCGTGCCGGCCACATCCGAACGGCCCTTTGTTTTTACCGTTCCCAAACGCAGGTTTGCCTGATACATGACCACCACGTCGTGCATCAATTGTTTGCTGATGCGCGGGGCCAGCTCGGCCGGGTCGACTTCGTATTTGCCGACCTCCGCTCCACTGCGATCGTATATAGGCAAACTGGTCATGTCCGTAATTCCTGTATCTAATAGCGGTCAGTAAACTGACCGCCCCATTTTAATCACAAATTCTCAATCTCTCTGCAAATCCCCAATCCCTATTTCGCAATCCCCAATTTGTTTGTTTCGCGGATGACTACATAACCGCCGATTGGGCCGGGCACAGCGCCTCGGACGATCAGCAGGTTGTTTTCCAAGTCGATTTTTACGACCTTGAGATTCCGCATGGAGCAACGCTCGTGCCCGTAATGGCCGGCCATGCGGTGGCCCTTGAAGACGTGATGCGGATCTGTGTTGCAGCCGATCGAGCCCGCATGCCTGTGCACTTTTTTCACGCCGTGCGAGGCCCGTTGACCGCGGAAATTATGCCGCTTCATCACGCCGGCGGTGCCGCGCCCCTTGGAAGTGCCGATAACGTCTACGGCCTTGATTTTTTCGAAGATATCGACCTTTAATTCCTGGCCGACCTCATAGCCGTCGCTCTTTATGCGGAATTCGCGAACGAATCGTTTTGGTTCGCAACCGGCTTTGGCTGTAGGTTGCAAACCCGCTGCCGCGCGGCGTTTTTGGGTCTTGCTATCTAGTCGGGCGACATGCCCACGAGTGCTGCGAGAGGCAAGACGGCGCGGCTTATCCAAATAACCCAGTTGCACCGATTCATACCCGTCCCGGCCTTCCGTTTTGATCTGAAGGACATGGCATGGTCCGGCCTGAATGACCGTGACCGGAATTACTTCTCCGGTCGGGTCGAAAATCTGAGTCATCCCGACCTTGCGGCCGAGTAGTCCGAGTGCCATCGTTTTTGCCTTTTGCTGCTCGCATGACGGGAACAACCGGCCCATTGCCGGTATTACCCGTCAAGCTTCCAGGTCATAATGTTTTTTTAATGTCTGCTGGTGGCCTTGATTTTAATATCCACGCCGGCCGGCAGGTTCAACTTGTTAAGGGCTTCGATCGTCTTGGCCGTGGCCTGCATGATGTCGATCAGCCGTTTGTGCGTGCGGATCTCGAACTGCTGCCGGGCTTTTTTGTCCACGTGCGGACTGGATTGCACCGTGTATCGCTCGATGCGCGTAGGCAAGGGAATTGGACCGTGAACCACGGAGTTCGTCCGCTTGGCCGTGTCGACTATATCCATCGCACACTGATCCAGGATCGCATGATCGTAGGCTTCCATGCGAATGCGAATTATTTCATTTGTCTGACCGGCCACGGACATCCTCCGGGTAACTTTAAATTCCCAATTGCCAAAATAACTACCGCCTGTAATGCGGGAAATCTCAAATCATAACGTCTTGGGAAAATAACGTCAACAGCCTGTAAGGGATATTTTTGATTATCTTTAAATTGGTTTTTGCAATACCGGAAAATCTTGGGTCAACTACCCAATTTGCCAAATATTTCCAAAAAACCCCAGAAAAACGCACGGTTTCCAGCACTTTTCGGCCACTAATTATAGTAGGTGAAAGTATCCGGGGAAATGTTTTTTATTTTTTAACACGTGTAAATACACGGCGGGTCGAGTTGATCATCACTAAATACCCTGGATATTAACTAACCCCCACCTTGGTTGTATACGCCGAACCCCGGGTATATTCACCGAACCCCGGGTGTATTCAACCGGGTCTAAATATATTGTTAAGCGGGATTGCCATCACATCCTTTAATAAAAAGGCGTCCTTCCATGCGACTTACCTTGCGGACCATGTTGGCCTATCTGGACGGCATTCTCGAGCCCGAGGACGCCCAAGATATCAGCAAAAAAATTGAAGAAAGCACGTTTGCCTCCGATCTGATTCATCGCATACGCGATTTGCAGCGCCGTCTGAATGTTGCCGCGCCGGACTCGACGTCTGCGGGGTCGAGTCTAGGTCCCAATGCCATGGCCGAATATCTGGACAACATGCTCCCTCCGGAAAAGGTGGCGGAATTTGAAAAAATATGTTTGGATTCCGATATCCACTTGGCCGAAGTGTCAGCCTGCCATCAGATCTTGACTTTGGTGCTGGGAGAGCCTGCGGAGATCGAGCCTGCCAGCCGGCAGCGGATGTATGATATTCGCGCCCAATACGCCCAAACAAGGGTCGATGACGTACCGATTTCTGCGGACTCGCAAACCGAGATAATATTGCCCCCGCCCCTGCCCGATTTTTCAACTTCGGGCAAGGACGCCTCGACCGATCGAAAAGCACGCCCCAAGCCCGCTATTCCCGATTATTTACGCGAACCGATTAATAATTATCACTGGGTATCGATCGCCACAGCCGGTGTGGTAGGCGTAAGTCTGTTAATAATCGCGATACTCATCGGTTCAGGCATTTTCAAAGAAAATAAACAAGTTGCGCTTGATACAAAAAAAACAGTCTCCCAGCCGACAAAAACAGCATCGGACGCCTCGGCCAAGGCAAAGCCCGAAGATAAAGCCAATGGCCCCGAATTAAAATCCTCTCCGGAATCCGCCGCCAAAGCGACAATCCCTGCACCTGCGGCGGCCGATTCCGTAAAACCATCCGGCGCTGAACAACCATCCGCCCCGCCCTCTCCGGGCAACGCCGAAAAGGCATCCGCGTCGGAAAAAACCGCTCTACAGCCGGAGCCTGCATCAGAATCCGGCGATAAAGGATCAGTTCCAGAATCTGCAACCGCGACCCAAACCGGCGCTATTCCCAAGGCTGAGGTTGTTCAAAGCCAGGACACCACCCCTAAGGAAACCGCTGAAACGCCTAAACAGCCGTCGGGTGGCGAACTGGCCGAAAACGTGGCGCTTCCCGGCGGCGCTAAACCGCCCGAAGACAAAACTCCACCCCTATCCGATCGTCTAGGGCGTTACAATTCCGAGGATCAAATTTTGCTTGTAAACTCAGGCACAGACGCCGATTGGCAACGCGTGGCAAGCAAAGATATCCTTACCGCCAATGAACAACTACTTGCCTTGCCTACCTATCGACCCGAGATTACCCTCGGCGCAGGGGTCAAATTGCGTGTGCTAGGCGGCACGGAACTGGAACTCTTGCCTGCAAACGCCCGGGAACCGGCGGGCATAAAAATCCGCTTTGGACGGATTGTCACGTTGCCTCTGGCCAATGTCCCCACGCGCTTGCGGATTATGATCGGTACGCGAGTGGGAGTGCTCACTTATGTCGATCCCGATGCGTCTGTCGCGGCCGAAGTACGCAACATTCACGCCCCGGGCGTCAACCCGGAAACCGAAACGACCCGAATTACAGCCGATTTTTTGGTCACCGCGGGACACGTTCTTTGGGACGAAACCGGCCAAAAATCCCTGGAAATCGCCGCTCCGGCTCAATTCAAGATTGTAGAGCAATCGCCGCCGGAAATATCAGCCTCCAAAAACCTTCCCAAATGGGACACCGAACCGGTCAGCAAGTTGGATAGCGGCGCATCGGCGACAATAAGCCAAAGGCTGCTGGATTTGCCTCTGAACCGGGCACAATCGGGATTGATGGAATTGGCCGAACATCGCCGAAAAGAGGTTCGTTGGTTGGCGATTCGATGCTTGGGATACATCGGTTATTTTGATCCCATGATAATAGCATTGAAAGACGCCGCCGCGAAACAGGACTGGAGCGACAACATCGATCAACTCCGCGAGGCCGTCGCCCGCGATGCGCAAACAGCCATTGCCGTTCGCAAGGCCCTGGAAAGCCGCTATCCGCAAGATGCGGCCGATATGTATCGCATGCTTTGGGGTTACAGCGATAAGAACCTGGAATCGGGCGAAGATGATAATTTAGTCAAGTTCCTGGATAGCGATAATCTGGCCGTGCGAGTATTGAGTTTTTTGAACCTGAAAGACATAACGGGCAAGTCGCTCGGTTATCAACCGGAGCAGACTTCGGCCAGGCGGCAGCCGTCGATTCAGGTATGGAAGCAACGCCTAAAGGCCGGTGAAATTCGCAACAAATCGGCGGATGAAAAAGGCCCCAATGCCGCCCGCGAAAACGCTCTCGAATCTCCCTAAAATGGATTTCAAACCCGTCCTTGAAATCAAACACTTCGCCGCCAGCCTAAAGCCAAAAAAGCGATTCCACCGAAAACCAAAAGGACCAACGTAATTGGCTCGGGCACTGGCACTAACAGGAATGCCTGCTGTGGGGGATATGCATAAGCTCCACCACCAATCGGGTAAGGCGGCATGACACCCTGTGCCGCTATCCATCCTGAATCATTGATCGCCTTTGCCGTACAAATGTGCCCACCTGCCCCAACCCAAGAGGCTGTATTCGGATCAGATAAATCGAGCAGTTGGTTGATATTACATAAAGAGCCTTCAGAATAAAGAAAAGCAGAATTTGTTAAGATACCGGTATCCCCTACCACCTGGTCTAAATCGTTCACTCCATATGCCCATGCGTAGCTAGTTCCAGGCAAAAACCCCACGTCAACCGCGGGGCTTCCGGGAAGCCCTGTGAGGATAGCATGATCTGACTTCTTGCCTGAGGATGAATCTGTCACGATTGTTGTGCCGGCCATATGCCCAATGTTGCTCAAGGACTGGCCGTTGTATCCGCCACCGGGCTGCAGCCCACCTATTGCTTGCAGATATCCGTTACTATCGTAGAGGTATGTGCCAACCGTAACATTTGGAGTAATTTTATGCCACACTATCGTGTCGCTGTTATTCACATCCTGGGCTTCAGTTACTTCACCGGGTAAGATTCCCGGATCATATATACCTGCTCCCGGCTTATAAATGAATCCGCGCGATAGATTCTGATTCTGACTGTACGACTTGCCGACTACTGTCCCTAGGTCGTTGATTGAATAGGCGGTACTGTTCGACCATCCAGGAAGACCGCCAAGGGAGGTCATCCCTGATGTCGAAGAATAAATAAATGCGCGACTTCCACCTCCTGGAAGAAAGGACTCTCCTACGACATCGCCCCGATTGTTGACACCATACGCGTAACTTGAAGCATCGCCGGGCACAACCCCCAAGTCGTTAAGCCCCGTAGTTGGATCATATATAAATGCGTGTGAGTAATTACCATCGGAACTAAATGAAGATCCCACTACCTGTCCATTATCATTTATGTCAGCGACACCACTTCCGTCTGCACCAGGTAAGTTACCGATAGTGATCAAGCGGTATTGTGGAGCTGAGTATGCAATATGACTCATTCCCAGTAAAAAAATTAGTAAATAACAGAACTTGGCAACGACTTTAAACATTGACAATTCCTTGGTTAAAACATTCCAAAATACTTTTTTCGAACCACAACACTGAAATAATGATTTCACATTCTTCTTATATTTGGAACCCAAGACATACTATTGGTTGTTGCTATGCAAAAACCGCATTAGTCCCTGGGAATTATCAGGAGTTAGAAAATAGAAGACGGGTTAGCGAATTGGGTGATCAAAAATCATCCACGAGCACCGTCTATCGCTGCCTCAACTGAAGTTTGCGAATGGTCAACCCAAAAGGAGTATTATAATGACCCTAAAAAAATATATCAACTATATTTGCTGTCTTGAAGGATTTTTTAACAGTTCTCAAAATTGACAAAAAAGGTAACTCAACCATTTACTTTTAATAACTAATTCGTCACCCTAACCCTCTTTTAGAGGGAGAAAAAAAATAATATTACCTTTCCCCCCGCCAATCCCCCCCTTACGTAAATCCAGCAAAAAGCTAGACTGGGATAGGTGCCTAGTTGTGAATTGGGATTGGCAGCAGGTTGAGTTTGTGCCTTGGGGTAATACACGCTAAAATAATTAAGATCTGTTATAATTCTGATATTCGATGCGGTGTGATCCAAGAAAGGAGTTCACTTGGTACAGATCAACATTTCGACGCGGCATGGGCATATCAGCGATGAGACTCAGGAGAAAATCAGCGAAAAATTAGAAAAGTTGCCGCGAATTTACGACCGCATCTCGGCGATCGAACTGACTTTAAACTTGGAACATAGCGAGATGCTCCGGGTCGACTTGAAAGTATCGGCCAAGCACAAGCCCGACTTTCTGGCATCCAGCATGTCAGACAATCTACTGGGCTCGATCGAGCAGGTGGTCGAAAAAGTAGAACAACAATTGCGCAAACATAAGGGCAAGGTTCAAGACCGGCACCGCGGCGCCGGGCGCCGGCAACAGGAACTCGCCGGCGGTTTCCAAGAAGAGGATTGACAACCTTTATTCAATAATGTGTTTCATGGCTTTGTAGTAAGCCGTGTTAATTAAATAAAATATGTGTGCCACGGCTTACTTGTAAGCCGTGTTTACTGACGCCATCATGAACGCAAAACACTGTGTGCGGGCAAGCAGTGGCACACGATGCAATAAATAACGGAGAATACGTGCATGAAGTTTGCCGACTTTGTCTGTCCCGAGGCCATTCGCGCCGATCTGGCGGCGAGAGACAAGGAGGGCGCCATTCGGGAAATAGTCCAAGCCCTGCTCGATGCCGGGAAAATCGCTACCGGCGAAAAAGATAGTATTGTCAAGGCCATTCTCAAGCGAGAAGAACTTGGCAGCACCGGCATTGGCCGCGGCGTGGCGGTGCCTCACACCAAGCATCCCAGCGCGGACCACTTGCTGGGCGCGGTGGCCGTGAGCCGGCAAGGCGTGGACTTTGCCAGCCTTGACGGCGAAAGGGTGAACCTGTTTTTCCTGTTGATTTCACCGCCCGACAGGCCAGGCGATCACCTCCGGGCATTGGAAAACATTTCTCGCCAATTGCGCGACGACACCTTTTGCCGCTTCCTGAAGCAGGCCAAAACCGCGGAGGAAATCAAACAACTACTTAACGAAGCCGACAATAATCAGTTTGGGTCCTGACCGAGACATGTCCCAGCAAAAAACCACCCGAACCGTGGTCGTTACCGATCCGGCAGGAGTTCACTTGCGTACGGCTTCCGCCGTTTCAGCCATTACCCGCAGGTCTAAGTCCCATGTGGAAATTGTCAGTCAGTACCACCGTGCGAAAGGCAAAGATGTATTGGACATGCTTGCATTGGCGGCCCCAATGGGGTCGAGTGTGACATTGGAGGCGACCGGGCCGGACGCATCCCAAGTCCTGGACGCCCTGGAGCCGTTGTTTACCGGGGATGAAATGCTCCTGGCCGCGGCGGTGAAGCCCGTAATTGAATCGGACGAAGAGAATAAATAGAAACATAGCCATACATGCTTAAGTTACAAGGTATTGCCGTTTCGCCGGGCGTGGCCATAGGCGAGGCGCTGGTGATGGACAACGAGGGGTTCCGCATCCCACGCCGCTTCGTCACCCGCGACACCGTGGTCGACGAATTGGAACGGCTCGATAAAGCCATCGCCGCTTCGGCCTTGGAAATATCGCGGCACCGAGACGCCGTGGCCCTGGAACTGGGCGAACAGTACGGGGCGATTTTCGAGGCCCACCTGCAAATACTCCAAAGCGTCTCTCTGCGCAACGAATTGGAAGAAATGATCGGGCAGCGCCATTACTCTCCGGAATATGCCGTCAGCCGCACCTTGCGCCGCTACGCCCAGTCGATCCAGAAGTTGGAAAGCTCCTATCTGGCCGAGCGTGCGACCGACATTTTCGACATTGAAAAGCGGCTTTTGCGGCATCTTTTAGGTCACCGCCGGGAAGGGATTGCGCATCTGAGTTCGCCCGTGCTGGTGCTGGCGCACAACCTTACGCCCAGCGAAACTTCCAACCTTGATCGGCATTTTGTCCGCGGTTTCGTCACCGAGATCGGCGGACCGGGCAGCCATACGGCCATCGTGGCCGAGGCCTTGGAAATTCCTGCCGTGGTGGGCACCGGTCCGTTCCTGGCGGAAGTTTCCGGCGGGGAACTGGTCATAATCGACGGCGACAAGGGCCTGGTGATCCTCCAGCCCGACGAGGAAATGCTCGCCCGATACCGCCACGAGGCCGAAGAGTTGCGATCCATGGCGGCCAAGCTGGAGCCGCTGCGGGATTTGCCGGCCGAAACCCTCGACGGCCAGCGCGTTCAGATCCTCGGCAACATCGAATTCCCCTACGAGGTCGAGCATTGCATCGACCGCGGCGCCGACGGCGTGGGCCTGTACCGCACCGAGTTCCTCTATCTCGGCAGCGAAACCGAACCCACCGAAGAAGTGCATTACGAGTCCTATATGCGGGTGGTAAAAGCCATGGGCGATCGGCCGGTGACAATCCGCACTTTCGACATGGGCGCCGACAAAATCCCGCACGGGCCCGCCCCGGACGAGTCGCGCAACCCCTTTCTCGGACTAAGGAGCATCCGCTTGGCTCTCCGGAATCTGCCCTTGTTTCGCACCCAGCTTCGCGCAGCCTTGCGGGCAAGCGCCTCGGGCAATTTGCAGATCATGTTCCCGCTGGTTTCCACGCTTTTGGAACTCAGGCAAGCTAAAATGGTGCTTGCCGACGTGATGGAGGACCTGGAAGAACACGGCGTGCCCTTCAATCGCGACGTGCCTATCGGCATGATGGTCGAAGTGCCCGCCGCGGTAATGATGCTCGACCATTTCGCC
>JBEKSO010000091.1:0-11311 GCA_049516935.1 Thermoguttaceae bacterium | reverse complement strand
AGTACCAGCATTAACAATCTCCTTATTGAATAATGTTAAAAAACACCTTTGTAGAAAACTAAATATAGCGGCGCGGCTGGGGGTTATGGTTAATTGGACGGCAATTCAATTGCCTGGCGTCGATGGAAGGGACAACCTCCAATTGATTGTTGAGTTTCAATATTCCCGCTAGTTCACAAAGCAGCGATTGAGCCAATTGTTTTAGATGATAACTGGGCACGCGTCCCCGTAGCGTGAGGACCCCTTCGTGAAAGTCGCAGGAAACGTTTCGCAGTTCAAGGTAGTCGGAGTGGCGAAGTCGTTCTTCCGCCGTTTTTCTGGTCTCCCAATACGCGAATGCACGGTTCTCCGATTCATCGCTTAAACCGGGCGATTTCATATCGACGTTCATATCGATGATTGACATGGCATATCTCCTACATGCACGTTTAGTGAAGCGGTTTATCTTATCCTTTGGAGCATCAAGTTTGTTTTAAAATTGTGGCTGGGGGAGGAACCCGGCTTTTATCGCCCTTTTTTACCCAAAAAACCCGTCCTCGTGTTCATTACTAATAATTTGCATACAGCGAATTGTAAAATAACTTAGAAACTTACAAATCGGGACAATCATTAACCTGGCATCGGGAAAACCCTTATCCCGCCCATGATTACAAAGCGGTATAAATTAAGAAAGTTAAAGTAGCGATAATAATTAATGGGCAAATATTAGGGTTTTTTGGGCATTTATCGCGCGTTTAGCCACTTGTTTACACTCATGCTAACTGGCACCGCTTGGGATATATCATGACAAGATCCGGCATTGATATTATTGGCGATGTGCCCTGGGGAACGCATTTTTGCCAATTCTATCAAACAAAACAGGATCTGATAGACATCCTGGTGCCGTATTTTCGCGAGGGTTTGCACCAGAATGAGTTCTGCATGTGGGTCACTTCCGAGCCGTTGAATGTAGATGAGGCCAAGGCGGCGTTGCTCCAGGCCGTGCCCGACTTGGACGATTATCTTCGCCGCGGCCAGATCGAAATTCTCGATTACGGCAATTGGTACACGGCAACGGGAAAATTCGAGGCCGATCGGGTGCTGCAAGGCTGGATCGATAAAGAAAAATACGCCCGGGGGCACGGTTACGAAGGCCTTCGGCTAACGGGCAATACCTTTTGGCTGGAAAAACAAGATTGGAAGGAGTTCTCCGATTACGAAGCGGTGGTCAACGAGGTGATCGGCAACTATCGGATGATCGCCATCTGCACCTATTGTGTTGAGAAATGCGGGGCCTACGAATTGATCGACGTGGTGAGCAATCATCAATTCGCCCTGATCAAGCAATCCGGCGAGTGGAAGATCATCGAAAGCCGGCAGCAGCACAAGGTTGAAACCGCATTGCGCGATAGTGAACACCGCTACCAATCGCTGGTCGAGCTTTCACCCCTGGCCATAGCCGTGCATCGCGACGGCAAATACATTTACGTCAATCCCGCTTTTACGCGGATGTTCGGCGCTTCCCGGCCGGAAGATATCCTCGGCAGGGAGGTGCTGAGTTTTGTGCATTCCGACGACCGTCAACAGGTCGCCGAGCGAATAAGCCAGGTGCAAAGCAGCGGCAGAATTGCCCCCTTTTGCGACTCGAAATTAATACGGCTCGACGGCGAGACGCTTCATATTTCAACTTCCAGGGTTATGATCAATTTTGACGGCCGGCCCGCGATCCAGGTTGTCATGCAGGACAACACCGAGCGCAAACGGGCCGAAGAGGCGCTCGGCAGGGCTCGCGATACCTTGGGATTGCAGGTTCAGGAGAAAAGCGCCGATCTGTCCAAGGCCGTCGAAGCCCTGGATAAAGAGACCCGTCGCCGGTTGGACGATGTCGCGGCCCGCGCGAATGCCGAAAAGGCGCTTAGTGAAAGCGAACGACGATACCGTTCGCTTGCCCTGGCCACGACCGAAATCGTATGGACCACCGATGCGGCCGGCGAGGTGGTGGATGACATGCCTTATTGGCGCGAGTTCACCGGCCAGAGCGTTGAAGAGATCAAGGGCTGGGGATGGAGCAATGCCGTGCATCCGGACGACCGGCAGCGCACCAAGGCCGTTTGGAGCGAAGCGGTGCATTCGCGAAACTTCTATGAAATCGAATATCGCTTGCTCCGCCATGACGGTGAATATCGAAGCGTGGCCGTGCGCGGCGTGCCGGTTCAGGAAAAAGACGGGAGCATAAGCGAATGGATCGGTACTTGCGTGGACATCACCGAACAAAAGCGGATGGAGGAAGAAGTGCGGAGCGCGTCGCTATACGCCCGCAGTCTAATCGAGGCCAGCCTCGATCCGCTGGTGACCATCAGCCCCGCCGGAAAAATCACCGATGTGAACAAGGCCACGGAAGTGGTAACGGGCATTGTCCGGGAGAAATTGATTGGCAGCGTTTTTTCCGCTTATTTTACCGATTCTAAAAAGGCCGACGAAGGTTATCACGCCGTTCTCACCCAAGGATCGGTTACCGACTACCCATTGACCATTCGCCACACGTCGGGTTGTACGACCGACGTGCTTTATAACGCCACGGTCTACCGGAACGAGGCCGGCGAGGTGCAGGGAGTCTTTGCCGCTGCCCGCGACGTAACCGAACACAATCGGATGGACAAGGAATTGCAGGCCCTGCACAAGGCCCTGAAACATCGGGCAGCCCAGTTGCAAAGCCTGGCGTCGGAACTCACCTTGACCGAACACCGCGAACGCCGCCGGCTAGCGCAACTCCTTCACGATCACCTGCAACAAATTTTGTATGCGGCACGGTTAAGCGTAACGATTCTCAGGCGCAAAATATGCGACAAGGATTTGCAGGACATGGTCCAACACCTTGATATGTTGCTTAGTCAATGCATCGATGAGTCGCGGTCGGTAACGCTCGAACTCAGCCCGCCCGTGCTTTACGACGCCGGCCTGGCGCCTGCCCTGGAATGGCTCGCCCGGCAAATGCAGCTTAACTACGGACTTTTGGTAAATGTCCACAGCGACGTCCAGACCGAACCGGAAGCCGAAGACATCAAGATCTTGCTGTTCCAGTCGGTTCGCGAATTGCTCTTTAACGTGGTCAAGCACGCCGGGGCGCAAAGCGCATCGGTAAAAATGAGTTTGACGCCCGACCAACAAGTGCGCATCGATGTTGAGGACAAAGGCGCCGGTTTCAACGCGGAACAGATGCAAACAAACGACGATGGCATCACCGGACTAGGCCTGTTCAGCATTCGCGAACGGCTGGAGCAGATGGGGGGGCGGATGGAAATCCACACCACTGCCGGGCAAGGAACCTGCGTGTCGATCTTTGCCCCCTGCCATAGGCAACAGTCGTCCATTGGCGACGGCGCCGAGATACAGCAGTCGATGGAGGGAAAGCGGTTAATGGATGGGAATCCCGAACTTTTGGCGACGAGCACATCTCATATACCAGCCTCCAGAAGGATACGTGTTTTACTGGCCGATGACCATACTGTTCTACGCAAAGGCCTGGTGGGAGTGCTCAATCAGGAGGCGGACATCGAGGTGGTCGCCGAGGCGGCCGACGGGGAAATGGCAGTCGAGCTTGCCAGGCAATTTAACCCGGACGTGGTATTAATGGACGTTACCATGCCTAAAGTCGATGGAATTGAAGCCACGCGGCGGATTACCGCGGCACAATTGGGTGTAGGCGTGATCGGTTACTCCGCCCATAAGGAGGAAGATTTGGCCCAGGCTTTGTACAAAGCCGGGGCCATAGGTTACTTATCTAAAGACGAGCCGGCGGAATTCTTGATTGCCGCCATTCGCAACCTTGCACCAAGATCGGCCGAAGGTCGTCCAAGGGGCGCTGATTGACATACAATATTGTGTTTAATCAGAATAATTATCAACGCTGCGCTTGACATCAAATGTCACGACCGTTCTAATAATAGGCATGAATTTTACCAGCAAACCGTCGAATGTGCAGAAAAAATATAAAGTATTGGTCGTCGACGATCACCCCATTGTACGGCGCGGCCTGGCTGAACTGATCGCCATGGAACCGGATATGGAAGTCTGCGGCGAAGCCGCCGACATGGCCGAAGCCATTAAGCGGATTGAAGCGAATTGCCCCGATGTGGCCATCTTGGATATCTCGCTGAAAAGCGGCCACGGCCTGGAACTTATCGAGCACATCAAGGCCAACCATCCAGGCGTAAAAATGCTGGTCTCCTCGATGCACGACGAATTGCTGTTTGCCGAGCGTTCGCTTCGAGCCGGCGCCTTGGGCTACATTCCCAAGCAAGAGGCCACGGAAACCTTGCTCGATGCCATCCGCCAGGTATTACGCGGGGAAATATACCTGACCGCGCGGATGTCAAATCGCATGATGCACAATCTTGCCGGCAAACCTGCCGAAACAGATCCCATCAGTACTCTATCCAACCGGGAAGTGGAAGTTTTCGAAATGATCGGTCAGGGCCTCACCACCCAGCAAATCGCGGGAAAACTAAAACTCAGCGCCAAAACCATCGAAACCCACCGGGAAAAGATCAAAGGCAAATTGGACTTGAAAAACTCCGCGGAACTGAACCGCCGCGCAGTGCAATGGGTGCTGGAAAACTCGTGAAAGCTAATACGGTTTTCCATCAGAGCCGGGCCGTGTCGGCCCGGAAATACCGCGGCGGTACGGCCCCAGTCCTTATTTTCATGCGGCATTCTTTTTTCGAGAATCGTTAAATACTTCTATACCCTATTCGTAGCGCAGGGCTTCGATGGGGTCTAACCTGGACGCTTTCCAGGCCGGATAAAAGCCGAAGACAATGCCCACCGACGCGGAAACCACAACGGCGGCGATGATGGCGGGCATGGAGACTTCGGTGGGCCAGTGCATGATGGATTGCACTATTATGATAGATGCGCCCCGGCCAAACAAAATCCCGAATGCACCGCCGAACAGGCACAACACCACCGCCTCGACCAGAAATTGCCGCAGTATGTGGTATGACCTCGCGCCGACTGCCATGCGCAGGCCGATTTCCCGCGTGCGCTCTGTAACCGAAACCAACATGATATTCATGATTCCCACGCCGCCCACGATCAGCGAGATCAGGGCCAGCACCGGTAAAAAGATGGCCATCAAATCCGAGGTTTGAGACATGGCTTTGGTGATTTCGGTCATGTCTCGAATGTTGAAGTCGTCGGCATCGTCAGAGTGAATGCGATGCCGCTCGCGCAGCAGTCCGGTGACCTGGTCTATGGTCTGCGGTATCTCCTCGGCCGAAGTCGCCTTTACAAAGATCTGATCTACATTAGCGAAGCGTACCGGCTGAGGCGTGTCGGCCGCTTGTGTCGCCGACGGAGTGGTGTACAGCGCCGTTGATCCGGGGTAGAGATTGCTCAAAGAATTGACAGCCGTGCTGATGCCGCCGGCGTTGGCCGCCGCCGCCGCGCTTTGGTTGACATTCGTAAGCGTGGTGCCGCTGACACGGTACTTGATGGTTGTCCAGGGGGCCAGGACGATGTCGTCCTGATCCATGCCCATCATATTCGAGCCCTTGCGGCCCAATACTCCGATGACCTTAAACGAGACGTTATTAATTCTGACGTCTTTTCCAATGGGTGATTCGCCTTGAAAAAGTTCCCGTTTCAGGGTCTCGCCGATCACGCACACCTGGCTGGTGTTCAGCACGTCGCGGTCGGTAAACATCTGTCCCTCGGAAAAGTCTTCCCAATCGCGGACCACGAGGAACGACGGTGTGGTGCCGCTGATTTGCTGTGGCACCCAATTGCGGTTTTGGTAGATGATTTGCGAGCGCGCCCGAACAATGGGGGCCACCTCGGCCACGGCCGGGCACTGCCGGCCGATTTCGACTACGTCTTGCGGAGTGAGCGTCATTGTTGTCCCGGATCCAAAACTGACGCCGCCGCTTGCCGCCGCCCCGGATTGTACCCAGAGCGTGTTTGCTCCCATGCTGGCTATGGTCTTTTGTAAAGCGTTCTTGGTGCCTTGACCGAATTCCATCATGGTTATAACCGCGCCCACGCCGATAATAACGCCAAGTGCGGTCAAGGCGGAACGCATTTTATTGCGTTTAAGGGCTTTAATCGCGGTAATAAACGTGTGGGGCACCAGCAGGGGCATCTTCTTGCGCCGGGTTTTAATCAGTGCATCCCCGATCAAGGGAGCGGGGCCGGCGGCGGCCGGCGCAGGCACGGCGTGCTTGACGAGCGTCCGGGGCGCCGCGATAGCGGTCATGACGCCCGAATCACCCTTTATCGTGCCCGAATTACCGTCTATCAAACCCGGATTGCCCTCGCGCAAGTTTACCCCAGCCCTCATGTGATGTGGGCCAAGGGCCGGATGGACTGTATCTGCCTGGAGATCGGCCCCCGCACCGGGCCGATTGTCTCCATTGCCGGATTTGTTCGCCCCGTCATTTTCAACCAGGCCGTCGCTGATTCTGATGACCCGATGCGCATAAATGGCTACATTCGGGTCGTGGGTGACTAGAATGACCGTGATGCCTTCGGCGTTGAGCTGCTGAAACATCTCCAGGATTTCCACGCTGGTGTGCGAATCGAGATTGCCGGTGGGCTCGTCGGCCAGGACCAGGGAAGGCTGGTTCACCAGCGACCGGGCAATTGCCACGCGTTGCTGCTGTCCGCCCGACATTTGCGAGGGTTCGTGGTGGCTGCGATCGGCCAGACCGAGACGATCCAAGAGGATCCCGCCCAGCCGGCGGGCTTCGGAGGCGACGGGCCGTTGTGGATTATAGTCCAGGGGCATGATCACGTTTTGCAGGGCCGAGGTCCGCGGCAGGAGATTGAAGTTCTGAAATACGAAACCGATTTTCGTGGTTCGCACGATCGCCCGCTGATTAGGCGTAAGCCCGCTCATTTCCTCCCCGTCCAGCCAGAACTTGCCCGACGAGGGGTGATCGAGGCAGCCGAGGATGTTCATCAAGGTGGTTTTCCCGGAACCGGAAGCGCCCATTAGCGCCACCATCTCGCCCCGGGCGATGGAAATCGATATGCCCTTGAGCACGGGCACGTCGACTTCGCCCAGGTGATACGTTTTGTGGATGTTTTCCAGTCGGATAAGTTCCATGGTAGTATTCCGGTAATAATTACCTGCCGCCTCTGCCGCCACCGCCGCCGCGGAATATTCTTGGAGCAAACGGATTTGTGGTGTCGCTGCTGTCGGCAAGTTTGTCACCCTTGGTCTCGCCCATAACTACTTTCATGCCTTCACTGACATCGTCGCCGGATATCTCGGTTTGGGTTCCATCGGTAGCGCCGATTTGTACGTCGATGGGTTTGACGAATTTCCCGTTTGTTATCCATACGCGCCCGCGATCTTCCCGGCTATTTGGCGTTTTGGCCGCTTTTGCTTCGTCGGGCGCTTTGGCCGCGTTCTGGGGAGGTCTGTCGCCCGGTTTGATGGCAAGAGTAGAAGCGATCTTTTCCCGCAACTCCGGGACGACTTGTTCCGGCCGGGGCTTCCATCGCAGGGCCGCGTTGGGCACTTGGAGGACGTCTTTGTGCTCCTCGACCTCAAATTGAAGGTTGGCGGTCATATATGGTTTAAGCTTCAGATCGGAATTGTCGAACGCGACCACCACCGTGTATATCACCACATTCTGCGTCATTTGGGCGTTCAAACGGACCTGCACAACCTTGCCGCGAAAGATTTCGCCCTGGTAGGCGTCGACGTAAAATCGCACGGGCATTTCATTGCGGCTGGAAATGCGTCCGATATCAGCCTCGTTGACCTGGGCCCATACTTGCATCTTTCTCAAGTCTTTGGCGATAAGAAACAGGCTGGGGGCGTTGAGGCTGGCCACCACGGTTTGACCGACGTTCATGCGGCGATCGATGATCACACCCTCCACCGGTGATTTGATGATCGTGTAGTCGAGATTCGTCTTCGCCATTTCCAGCGCAGCCTTATTCTGGATAATACTAGCCTCTCCTACGGCCACGTTCGCCTTGGCAACTTCGTTATTGGCCACGGCCAGATCGTAATCGCTGTCGGCTATGCCTTTAATCGGACGATCCGTGCCCGGAATGTCTTTGATGGATCGGAGCGATTCGGCCCGTTTCCTGTCTTGCTCGGATTGCAACAGCTTGGCTTGCATCTGCTTCAGATCCGCTTGAGAGCGTAGCCAAGCGGCGTTGGCTTGATCGTATTGGGCCTTATACACGGAGTCGTCGATAACGGCCAGCACGGTGCCTTCATGGACTTCAGAATTGTAATCAATCCGTTTTGTGCCAGTCGGGTCGCTGGGATCGGGACCAAACTCCTTGATTCGCCCCACGACCTGCGCGCCCGTATCGACAACCTCTTCCGGTTCGATGGTTCCGGTGGCGCGAATCGTGTACAAAAGGTCGCCGCGATTGACCGGCACGGTGCGGAAACTTGTGGGCGGTTCGGCCGCGACGTATACCGTATAATACGCCGCTCCCCCGGCCACGATAACGATGACTATAATTACGCTTAGTGCCAATTTCATGAAATCACCTTTGATAATAATAATTCCCCTCGCTGATGGCGCGAGCCGTCGGAGCTGTTGCCGTTGGCCATTTTCTCGTTTTTTACGGCGATGCTTGCCATCATTAATGTTTCCAAGGCGGCCAATATTCCTTTGCGTTCGTCTGGGGGCAAATGGTTTATTGCAGCCGACACGCTGCGGATTCGGGAATCTTCGTGGCGGCGCATGATCTTTTCGGCTCGGGGCGTCAATTGCAGGCAGCGAACCCGGCGATCTTTTTCCTCGGCCACGCGGCTGACCAGATTCGCGCGCTCCAGGCGGTCGGCTATCTGGGTCATGGCGCTTAGCGTAACGCCCAGTTCCCGGCTCAAGGCCGACATCGGAAGCGGTCCTTCCTGCAAACTGATACAGACCCTTAACTGAGCCAGCGGCAAATCTACGGCCAGATCGTTATCCAGAGTAAATAGCTGTCGCATTATCGCGGGCAACAGTGAGGCAATGGCAACCGCTTCCTCCACTTTGACCGAATGATTCATGGCATTCAACCCCCCAGGAATGGCGTATAAAGCCATCCGCAGAGTTCTTTATGTATTAGGTTCTTAATTGTCCTATTTAGTTAATATATATAAAGTATCTTGGATAGTCAATAACTTTTTTAAAAATAAACAGGTCTTGTCTTACTTTTATAGGGGGTATGAGAGCCAGTGGTTTATATCACGATTTACTTGGAATATTGAACATATTTTATTGTTTCCCGCCCATGGCCTCGACAATCCATCGCACAAAAAGTAAATTACGAAATTCGCCAAAAATGAGATGCACAGCGACACGGTTAATTGTGAATTCCGTGCGCGTCCGGCAACTTGTAAATAACGATTACCAAGGTATGGTCCATGCCAGAACTCAAAATTCAAATCGGCGGCCGGTTTTTTTTACCGCGCTCGGGCTTAGACAAGTTGATCGCGACTCTCCGTAAAGAGGGATATACCGTCTTGGGCCCGGTGATTGCCGACGGCGCGATTTCCTTGCAGCCGCTTCAATCGGCTGCCGATCTTCCCAAAGGGATGAAGGACGATCAGGATGGGGGCAAGTATCGCCTGGTGGAAGGCGATCCCGAGTTGAACTTCGAGTATGTGGTTGGTCCCCAGGGACCGAAGCGGCATTTTTTCCCCTCCAATATCCAGCTATTCCAATTCCACATCGAAAAGGACAGGTTCGATCTCGACGCCGGACCTCCGCAAGTGCCAAAACTGGCCTTCCTGGGCATTCGGCCCTGCGAACTGGCCGCCATCAAGGTGCAAGATCGCGTTTTCGGCATGGGCGATCCGGACGTGTTTCGCTGCGAGTCGGAACCGTACTACATGCAAAGCCGCCAGGAATCCTTGATAATCGCGGTGAACTGCAACCGCCCGGGCGGCACCTGTTTTTGCGCTTCCTGGGGCACCGGTCCAAAGGCCACCGAAGGTTTCGACCTTGCACTGACCGAATTGCACGAAGGATTCGTAATCGACGTGGGATCGAAACGCGGGGCCGGGCTTGCCGAAAAACTTCCCCTTCGCGAGCCTTCCGGCGCGGAATTGGAACTGGCCGACTTGAAGCTCGAGCGCGCCCGCGAACACATGGGCCGGCAGCTCGATACCGACGGATTAAAGGAGTTGCTGGACCAAAGCATCGGATTTCCCGAATGGGACGACGTTGCCAAGCGCTGCCTTTCCTGCGGCAATTGCACGATGGTCTGTCCCACCTGTTTTTGCTGCACCGTAACCGATACCACCGACTTAAGCGGAGAAAAAATCACCCGCACCCGTCAATGGGAATCGTGTTACACGCATCAATTTACCTATACTCCCGCCGGTCCCGAGCGGAACACGATTCGCGGGCGTTACCGGCATTGGATGCGTCACAAACTCTGCACCTGGTGGGATCAATTCAACACTAGCGGTTGCGTGGGCTGCGGCCGGTGCATCACCTGGTGCCCGGTGGGCATCGATCTTACCGAGGAATCGAAACGCCTGCGCGAAGTGGCGCCAACTCGTTTACGCGGTTCTTCGATTCGTGAAAGAGAGGTTTAGGATGACTGAAACGCTGACTGCCCCCCGTCCGGAACCCATTTGCGGGATGAACACTTGGATGCCCGTTCCAGCCCGCATCCTTGACGTGCGCACCGAAAATTCAAACACGAAAACCTTTACTTGCCAGTTCATCGACGAAGATATCCGCAAGATGTACGGCTTTTTGCCCGGGCAATTCAACATGCTCTATGTGCCGGGCGTGGGCGAAGCGGCCATTTCCATCAGTTCCGACTCGGAACAAAAGGACCACATACAGCATACCGTGCGCATCGTGGGTTCCGTCACCCGCGCGGTGGAAAAGCTTCCCAAGGGCTCGATCATCGGCCTGCGCGGCCCGTTCGGAACGCCCTGGCCGCTAAAGGAAATGGAAGGAAAAGATGTGGTCATCGTGGCCGGTGGCATCGGCCTTGCCCCGCTGCGTCCCACGGTCTATTGGATCTTGCGGCACCGAAAACTTTACAAGCGCGTCGTGCTGTTATACGGTTGCCGCACGCCTGAAGACCGCGTTTTCGCCCAGGAATTGGAACAGTGGGATCGGGACGGGTCGATTCAAGTCCTGGTTACCGTCGATAATGCCACCGGCGCATGGTCCGGTCCGGTGGGAGTGGTCACCAACCTCATGCAGCGGGTGAAGGTGAACGCCGATCGCACGGTCGTGCTCGTTTGCGGCCCGAAAATTCTCAACCGCGTGGCCGCCTGGAATTTTTTGCAATTGCACGTGTCGCCGGACCATGTTTACGTCAGTCTGGAGCGGAACATGAATTGCGGTTT
>JBEKSO010000090.1:0-11480 GCA_049516935.1 Thermoguttaceae bacterium | reverse complement strand
TTGCGCAATTAATTGAATCTCAAGTGCTGAATGTAGCGTTTTTCATCTCAGAGCCGGGCCGTGCCGGCCCGGAATTCCGGGGCGACACGCCCCGGCTCTGTTTTCACAAACAACATTCATTTTTTCACTCTCAATAAATACTTGGTCCTTATTTTTGCGGTTGGGCATTAAGGCGGGTCGTGATTTGTTTATGCAACTGAATCAATTTGGCGCGGGCGTCTTCGATGTTCGAGGATTGCCCGACCGTCTGCCGCAAGAAGCGGTTCAGGTCGTCCTGCATTTCCACGGCGACATCGACGAGTTTGTTGCTTCCGCGGCGATAAGCGCCTATGGAAATCAGATCCTCGTGCTCGCGGTAAGCAGCCAGGAGTTCGCGAACGGCCATTGCCGCTTGGAGGTGCTCCTCACCCGCCACTTCGATCATCAAACGGCTGAGGCTTTCCAGCACGTCGACGGCCGGATAATGGTTTTTCGATGCCATGCGGCGGGAGAGCCAGGTGTGCCCGTCGAGCAAGCCGCGGACCGCGTCGCTGATCGGCTCGTTGGGATCGTCGGCCTCGACCAGGACCGCGAAAAAAGCGGTGATGCTGCCTTGCGGGCTTCGCCCTGCGCGTTCCACGAACTTGGGCAGCAGGGCGAAAACGGAGGGCGGGTATCCGCGGGTAGCCGGCGGCTCACCTGCCGCCAGGCCGATCTCGCGCTGTGCAAGCGCGAATCGCGTCAAGGAGTCCATCAACAGCAAGACGTCTTTCCCCTGGTCGCGAAAATATTCGGCCGTCGCCATTGCCGTGGCTGCCGCCTGGGTGCGGAGCAAGGGCGGCTCGTTGCTGGTGGCCACGACGACCACGCTCTTGGCCAAACCGGTTGGTCCCAGGTCGCGCTCGATGAATTCGTTGACTTCGCGGCCGCGTTCGCCGATCAGAGCGATCACGTTCACGTCGGCGGCGGTGTATCGAGCCATCATGCCCAGAAGCACGCTCTTGCCCACGCCGGACCCGGCGAAAATGCCCATCCGCTGTCCTTTGCCGCAGGTAATCAGGCCGTCGATCGATCGCACGCCGGTGGAAAGGGGATCGCATATTCGCGGCCGGGTGCATGGATGCGGCGGGCGCCTGTGGAACGACGTGCGATCGTGCAACACGGGCTGAGGCTTGCCGTCCACCGCGTTTCCTTGGGCGTCGATTACCCGGCCCAACATTTCCGGCCCCACGCGCAGCCATCGCGTGGTGCGGGCCAGGCGGACGCGATTGCCGTGGCGGACGCCGTTGGATTCGCTGAAGGGGTAAAGCAGGGTCAACTCGTCGCGGAAGCCGATCACCTCGGCCAGCAGCGGGCCGCCGGTCTCGCGCTGGATTTCGGCCAGGGCGCCGACCGGCGCGGGAAATCCCGACGCGGCCACAGTCATGCCGACGGTACGGGCCACGGTTCCCAGAAGCGCCGTGGGCATCACGCCTTCGAGTTGTTCTTCGATGTCCAGCATTGGTAGTGGTCAGTTTTCAGTTTTCGGTTTTCAGTGATCATCGCGAAACCGCAAGCGGTTTCATTGATTCAGCTCTTCTTCGATGCGTTGTAATTGGGCCTCGAATTGTTGATCGATAGCGCCGAACTGGGTTTCAACCCGGCAGCCCCCGGGAGTAATGCCGGCGTCGGCCGTGAGCTCGGCTTGGATGTGGGGCGATATCTCGTCGACCAACATCCGCGCCTGATTGCCCAGCGATTGAAGATCTAGCGGATTCAGCAAGATGCGCATTTGCGTACTGCCGGCGGCCAACTCCAAGGCCTCACGGATCAAGGTCAGGGGGATTTCGGGCTGCTGGTGCAACTCGCGGCGAATGAGCCGCCCGGCTATCGCCGCCGCCAAATGCACGGTGCCGGCCTCCCAATGCGACAGCCATGCGTGCCGGGCGTCCTGGATGTTTTGCGCCGCTTGCTTTAGCGCCGGGATGACCGTGGTTAATTGCTTGCGCACGATATCCTCGACGGCCTGGATTGCGGCTTGTCGCCCTTCGATTTCGGCCGACTTGCGTATGGACTCGGCCTCCTCGTGGGCCTTAACCACAATCCGCGCCGCCTCGCCGCGGATTTTGCCCAAATATCGATCAGCCTGCGCGGACACGTCTTCAAAATTGAAGGCCACGCCATGCGTCGTGCCGTTGTGATCGGAGGCTCGGATGATTGTGGACATGGTATTTTTGTATTTAGCACCCGGTGATTACACCGGGGGGCAATTGGATTGTTTCATCATACCCCCGGTGTGTTCACCGGGGGCTAAATAGTATTTTAAGCGGCTCCTAATGCAATTTTTCCTTTCGCATATACGATTCTTGCCGCGATTTCGGCGATATTTTGCCGGGCGGTCTCCACGTCGCTCAGCCGAATCGGGCCGGGCCGTTCCAGGTTGCGGCGAAGCGATTGGGCCTGGTTTCGCGGGAATAAATTCAATACCCGATCGCTTATTTCCGGCGGGGCGCCCAATAGCGCGGGCATGATCCATTGCGGCTGGGCGGCACGAAAGACTTCGGCCAGCGCAGCGTCGTCCAGGTCGGCCAGATCGTCGAATTCCATCGGCGGCGGGCCGAGCCTTTGGGCCAGCGCCCGATCGTGCGCCGCCAGGTTATCCAGGATTTGCAGTCGGACGTTGCTTTCGGAGGCCTGTAAAATTCCGTCCATGGCCTGCAAGCCGGCCACGCGGCGCCGCTGCATGGGCACCTGTTGCGAGAGCCTGCTCTCCAATGCTTGTTCTACTTCCCGCAGGATCGCGGGATCGGTCTCTTCCAAATCGACCAGGCGACGGATTACCTCCGTTTGCAGATTTGGTTGCAGGCGCGCCAACACGCCGCCGGCCTGCCGGGCCGATAGGTGCGAGAGGACCAGTGCGATGGTCTGCGGACGTTCGCCGGCCAAAAGCCGGGCGAGTTTTTCGTCTTCGGCCTCCCGCAATCGCACAAAAGGCGGCGAGTGCAAGCCGTTTGACGCCGGTTTCCCGGCAGTGGGCGCGGAAGGTTTAAGGCTTATTTCCCGGGCCAAGCGTCCGCCAAGCTCGACTCCATAAGATTGTTGCAGAGGCGACTGCGGACCGAGCCGGAAAAATTCATCGACTACGCGCTGTTGCTCATTGTCCGGAATGTCGTCAAGCACCACTACCGCTTGGCGCACGCGCTGGGCTTGTTCGGGACCGAGCTGTTCGAGGACCGCGTCGGCGGCCGACCGGTCGAGACAGGCCACTAAAATAGCAGCCTTGCGGATGCCGGCATTCGCCGGGTTTTGGGCGATTGCTTTCATAATTCCTTTGCCGTCTTTTATACGGTGCGTGAAACGCACCCTACGTGCTCGGCACACGGAGTGTGCCGGCTACATTAAAATTCCGTTTTCAGCTTGAGCTACTGATCCAGCCGCGAAGTATATTGGCGGCCGTATCGGGATCTTCTTTTACCATTTCCGAAAGCTCGTCGATCAACGACGGACCGCTCGTGAAGCGCCGCAGGCGCGGCGCGGTTGCCGCGGCAGGCTTGAACGCCTCTTCTTCGATCACCGTGCCGGCGATCTTCGGCGCCGCGCGGGTCTCGGGCATGGGCGGAGCGGAACGCACCAGCGACCGCAACATCAACAAACTCACTATCGCAACTCCGATCATTCCCAGCATACTCCAATATTCGCCCAGCCAGGCCAAAGCCGATTGGGCGGCGCCGGGCGCGGGGATTTCCTTGCCAGGTATGTCCTGAAAAGTAGACACGGTGACATATTCCGTGGGATCGGCAACGCCTTCGGCCAGCGGCAAAAGCGGGGCCACGTGCTTCTGAACCATGGCCGACACTTCGCTGCGAATCTGTTCCAGCGCGGCCTGGTCCGGCCCTTTCGATTCCTTGCCTTCCGCTGCGGGATTGCGTTCTTGCCACACTTTTTTGAAATAGCTTACGGGAATTCCCACCGATACTTTGGCAAATTTGGGTGTCGGTCCGACGGATTCGGTATCTTTTTCGGAACCGGAGGGCACACTAAACACTTCGGTTTTCGACTGGTCTTCTTCTTCCTTGGAGCCGCCCCGGCCGCTTGCGCCCAGCGAAGCGGCGGTATTTGGTTGTTGGGATGCATAACCCGGCTGGCCTGATGGTCCGCTGCTGTCTTGCGATCGCGTGGTGCTCGAGTCCAATTGGTGCACAGTCGTGGTCTTGGTATCGTGTTTTATTTCGTGAGTGCGGCTGAATTTCTCCTTGTCCAGCGTCACGGTCGATTCCACGGTGACGTTGGGAATATAGGACAAGGAGTCGAGGATTTTGGCTTTAAGCTCCTGTTCGTAGGTTCGTTTCAGCGACACATACAGATTGTCGTCGGCGCCGCCGCCGTTTTCCGAATTCGCAAACCAGGTGCGTCCGTTCAGATCGGATACGGTCACATCTTCGGGCTTGAGTCCGGCAATAGCGCCCGCTACATAGTGGCGGATTTTGGAGACTTTTTCCGCATCCAATTGGTCGGACCCAAGCGGCTTGACGGCGACCGAGGCCGTGAGGATCTTTTCCCTGTTCAACCCGCCCTTGGTATCGGAATCATAAATTACGGTTGCCCGCTCAATGCCCTTCATGACACTGACGAAGAGGCCCAATTTTTTTTCTTTATCGTTTTTTCTCCGCTGTTCCCTGTCTTTCTCGGTTTCAAAAAAACTGCCGTTGAGATCCTCATCCATTACCGTGCTGAAGTCGGCCGGCAAGGCCTTGGCGTCGGCCAAGGCGGCCATATACACGGCCTCTTGACCGTGGGGCACGCGGATCTGCGTCCCTTCGATCTTGTAACCGGTAAGTTTCGCCTTGCCGAAAGCGGCTTCCATGGCCGGCAATTGACCGGCCGATATCGGCACGCCGTGCATCAAGTCGGCGCTGGGGCCGGACATGTCGTGTGTAAATAAATATCCCAGGCTGACTACCACCACGACCAACAGCAGCGCAGCCGTCAGCCGGGCGCCGGGCGTCATCGAGCGGAACAGATCGACTACCTGGGTAAACGACTTGTTAAGAAAATCCATCCGTGAACCCTTTATTTTTTACAAATTACACATTGCAAATTGTCAATTGCAAATTTCAAATTGAACAATATTCCATTATCAAACGCGAACCGCCTCTACCTCTTCATAGGCTGAAACCAATTTATTGCGGATTTGGAGCATCATTTTGAAGGCGATGTCGGCCTTTTGCACGGCGGTTAGCACCTCGGCCGGACTAACGTCTCCACCGGTGGCGAATTTTTCCACGGCCGAATCGGCTTGCTGCTGCATCTCGTTTACCTGCTGGATCGAATCGAGCAGATAGTTCTTAAACGAGCTTGCGCCTTCGGGGGCGTTTTTGCCCGCCAGGGCGCTGGGCGACAGCGTAAGCGGCAGCGATATGTTTTGTATGGGATTCATGGAAATACGTCAAAATGGTTAAATGAGACTGTCATGCGATGATTTTTAACGTCTGTTGTTCCAGGTCTTTTGTGATTTCCATGGTGCCTAAATTGGCTTCATAGGCCCGGGAGGCTTCCATGGCGTCGGTGAATTCGGTCATCATGTTGATGTTGGGGTAGGCCACGTAGCCGGCGTTCGGTCCGGTTTTGATGGCGTCGGGGTTTCCGGGTTCGTATTTCAGCCGGGGTTCGAGACTGGCGGTTTGCACAGAAGCGACTTTGACGCCGGGCGCGCCGTTGGCGCCCACGCTGGGATCGGCTTGAAAAATAACGAACCGCGGCTGGTACGGCGCCGCTTCGCCGGCCTCGTTATGAGTGGTCGATATGTTCGCCAGGTTGCTGGAAATCGCATTTATCCTTATTCGTTGGGCAACTAAGGCGCTGCTGCTAATGTCCAATGCCGGAAGCATGTTCAGGTCCAGGGGTTAGGGATCGGTTCTTGGAAACAAGTTGCCCCGATTCACACCGCTAGTCTGCCCCTGGCGGCTGCACGCTTATTTATGAATTATTCCTCATGGTTCCGAGTTTTAATTTCGCTTTATAGAACTTATTGGGGTGGAAGTTGTACTTCCACTCCGGCACGACAGTACAACTGTCGTTCCAACAAACGTACAACTGTCGTTTCAACTTACTCATTGTCGCAAATTATCACGCTACACTTTTTCGGAGATGGCGGTTTCCAGCAAGTGAAATTGCTGGACCATGATCGACAGCGCCATGTTGTGTTGCATCTGGTTTTTGACCATCTCCGTGACTTGATGTTCAATGCCCACGTTGTTTTGATCGTGATGCAGAATGGTTTTGGAGTTTTTGGCCACCTCGGCCAGCGGCTCTGCGCCGCGAAGTCCGATTTCGCCGGGCGAAAGCCCCTCCGAGGAGGACGGGGGCTCGTGCCGCAATTCGATGGCTTGCTGCAAGCGAGATTGAAAATCCTGCACCGATAGGTCGCGGACCTTGTATCCGGGCGTGTCCATATTGGCGATGTTGCCGGCCAATACGGTGTGCCTGGCCTGGCTGAAATTCACCACTTCCTGGAGCACGGGAATCGTCGTCGAATCGAACAAGTTCGCGATCATCTCACAGGCCTTTCGTGGTTTTCATCTTACTATCTCAAGGTGCGTTTCACGCACCCTACAATAATTCACGATTTCTATGTATTCAAAGCCAACATACGGCGATGGCACACGGCGACGGCACACGGAGTGTGCCTGCTACATTAATGCAACCGGCGTGCCATATCCGGCCGAGACTTGCCGGACTGGGCATTTCGGCTAATTAACGTGCATTACCTAACTTGCTGGGGTGACTTGTCTTTCCAAAAAATATTCTGTTTAAAAATTAGTAATATCCCCCTCAATAACCGCTCCCCGACCATGCTTCGCATGGTGCCCGGTCGCGGCTAAACTAATAAAAATATATTTGCAAGCGGCAGTTTTTGCCGGTTGCTATCGGCAATATTTGCTGATTGTCATCCTGCTTTTGAAAAAGGTTTTTCACGCGGCGCGTAACCGTATTGGCGCAACTTACCCGATAGGGTTCGCAGTCCGATGCCCAGGGCCTCGGCTGTTTTAGCCCGATGGCCGCCGAATTTTTCCAGGGTGGCTTCAATCAGTTTGCGTTCCATCTCCTGCAAACTGATTCCCACCGGCAGACTTTCGTCATCGATTTGTGTTTCTTGAGGACCGGCGATCAACCAGCGCTTGAGGTCGTCGGCGGCGATGGGCCGTCCGGCGTGGAGGACGCTTGCCCGGGTGACGATGTTTTCCAGTTCCCGCACGTTGCCCGGCCAATGATAATCCAGCAACAACTGTTCGGCCGAGGCCTCGAGCGAGCACGGATAGCGCCCCAGGCGCGTGGCGCAGCGGGTGAAGAAATGATCGACCAGCAAGGGGATGTCTTCGCGGCGCTCGCGCAGGGGCGGCACGTGCAAGGGCACCACGGCCAGGCGGAAATACAGGTCTTCGCGGAACCGTCCGGCCGCTACCTCGGCCTGCAGATTCCGGTTCGTCGTGGCCAGTACGCGGACGTCGACGCGAATGGTTTGGCTCGATCCCACGCGTTCGAAATTTCGCTCTTGCAGCACGCGGAGTAGTTTGGCCTGGAGGCGGAGGTCGATTTCGCTGATTTCATCGAGCATGAGCGTGCCGCCGTCGGCCGACTCGAAGCGGCCGATGCGCTGGCTGTCCGCACCCGTGAATGCGCCGCGTTCGTGGCCGAACAGCTCGCTCTCCATCAACTGTGCCGAGAGCACGGGGCAATTCAAGCTCACCAGTTCCTTGTCGCGGCGGTCGCCGGCGGCGTGGATGGCCCGGGCCACCAATTCCTTGCCCGTGCCGCTTTCGCCGGTTATGAGAACTGTTTCCGGGGCGGGTGCGACCTGGGCGATGCGGGCTCGGAGCATCTGCATTTGCGGGCTCAAGCCGATCATCTCCGGCTGTTCGGATTGGCTTGACCGGGCCGGGCCGCGGATATCCTGCCTCACCAGCCGGCTATGGCGGATAGCCTGTCCCACCAAGCGCTCGAGTTGATCGGCGCTGAACGGTTTCTCGATGTAATCGAAGGCCCCGTGGCGCATGGCCTCGACGGCCGTGGCCACCGTGGCATAGGCGGTGACCATCACCGTGGCCGCGCTCAAACGCCGTTGTTCGAGTTGGACGATGAACTCCACGCCGTTCATGCCGGGCATTTTCAAATCGGTCAGGACGCAATCGAAATGCTCGCGTTCCAACACCTGCAACGCCTCAGGCGCGCTGGAACAGCAAACCACCTAGTGCCCGGCCGAACGCAACGCGTGGGCCATGGACTCGCGGGCCTGGCGGTGATCGTCGACGACCATCACGCGGCCGGGTTGATCGCAGGTCACGTTTGCGTTGAAAGGAATGGTATTCATGCGGCAACCTCCATAACCTTGGCACGGGGAAAACGCAAGCAGAAAACGGCGCCGCCCCCGGGATTGTCGGCGGCCGTCACGGTTCCTCGATGAACCTCGGCAATGCGGTAAACAATGGCCAGCCCCAGACCCGTTCCGCCCGGCTTGGTCGTGAAAAACGGCTCGAAGACGCGATGCCGGACGTCGGCCGACAGACCGGGGCCGGTATCGGCAATCTTCAGTTCCACGCAATCGGGCAGGTCGATGGCGCTTACATTTATTGTGCCGCCCTCGGGCATGGCGTCCACGGCGTTTAACAACAGGTTAAGGGCCACGCGGCGGAGCATGTCGGGGTCGGCGGTGATCGTCTGGGCCGGGGAAATATCGAGAATAGTTTCGATCCCCTGCGCCTCGAATTGCGGCGATAACGACGAGCAAACGTCCTCGATCAATTTTTTCAGCTTGAAAGTTTTTAAATGCGGGTCGCGCTGGGCGGTGAAGTGCAACAGGTCGTTGACCGTGGCGTCCAGGGCGGTGAAACCGGCCGATATTTTGTCCAATAGATTCAGATTTTCGCCGTCCCCCAGAATCCGGCGGCGCAGCAAACTAAGATATAGCGTGACCGGCACCAGGTTGTTCCGCACCTCGTGTGCAACGTGCGAAGCCATCTGCCCAAGATCGGCCAGCCGGTTTTTCCGCGCCAACTCGCGATTCTTTATTTCCAACTCGTCGGTCAGGCGCTTGACTTCCTCGCGCAAGGCCTTGTGCGTTTGTTCCAAGCGCAGAGTGGTCTCCTCCCAGGCCGATAACACGGTACCCAAGTCGGCTGGGCTAAGAGGCGGCGTTTTGGAATGCAGGGCGCTTTGAGACATGATAAATAGTGGACAGTGGGCAGTGGATAGTGATTAGTGGTTAGTGATTAGTGGTTAGTGATTAGTGGTTAGTGGTTAGTGGTTAGTGGCTAGTGGATAGTCATATTTCATTTTGCAATTTGTGGTTTGCAATAGACAATTTGCAATGTTATTTCTCCGAAAATAGATCTAAATTCGGCAACTGCGCGTCGGCCTGCGGCAGATACGCATGCCTTGCATGTCCGGCCAGATGGGCTCCTTGCAACCGCGCGGCCGCTTCATCTCGGCGGCGAATCAGCGCGGCTTCGCAATATTTCTCTTGACTGACGATTTCGGCCAGCAGGGTTTCGCATTGTTTGATTTGTTCGCCGCATTGCGCCCTGTCGCCGGCCGAACGCCAATCGCGCCGCTCGGGATCCTGCCGGCGGAAAGGGTCCAACGCCCGCTCGATCCGTTGCAGCGTGACCAAAGGGCGCTGCTTGGCCGCCAAAATGTCCATCAGCGAGGTCATGTTCCCCTCGTCGATCAGTGCCATTTGCTTGCGCCCCATGTCGCGCAATTGCGACAAGCACTCGCGCTTAACACGGATCAAATCTTTCAGGATGTCGGTCTCGTTGAAGTTGTCGGTCATCGGTTATGGGATATCGGTTTTCAGTCGTCAGTTTTCAGTTATAAGTTTTCGGCGGATGGTTTGGAGAATGTGCATCGCGAAACCGCAAGCGGTTTCATTTTTTATTTATAAACTGCTCAATAAATCCAGCCGTTGGGCCCATTGTTTGCGGCTGTAATTGGTGGTGCTTTCAAATGCCAGGTCCGGTTTCATTCGTCCCAGGGCGAACTTGGCTTGCTCGATGGCGTTTTTTGCCTCCCGGGGCTTGTTCAGGTTGCGATAGGCGGCGGCGATTTGAACGTAAGCGTCGAGCACTTCCGGACAGTTCTGATAACGATTTACGGCCGTGGAATACGCCTTGACCGCCGCATCGTAATCGCCTTGGGCGAAAAGCACGTTTCCCACGGCGAAGCAGCAATTGCGCAAGATCGCCGCGTTCACCGGGGCAAGTTCCGCGTTGTCGCGGTCTTTGGCCAGAGTCTCTTGAACCTGCTTGTACTGCTCCAACGCCTTGGAATACTGCTCTTGTATTTGTTTGGCCAGGATTGCGCCGGTATTGCCTGTCAGGCTCTTTTTAAGCTTATTCTGGGTTTCGACGGCTAATTTATAATAGCACTCGGCCGTCAGATATCGCGCCTGGACGGCGTCGGGCAGATCCGGATAACGTTTGACATACTCTTCCAGGCGGCGGGCCGCATCGGCGTACCGGCCCTGGGCATGTAGAAATTCTCCCAGCACGAACAACGAATCGCGCCATTCCTTGCTTTCCGGTGTGAGGTAATCGCCGTTGAGATTATCGAGCAACATATTCTCCGCGCCGGGCCAATCGCCTTTTTCCTCGTAAGCCCGGGAGGCCAACAACCTCGCCCGGCATGCGGCCGCGTCGCGGGGATACAAATCGATGCATTCCTTGAGCATCTCCAAGGCCTTGTCCAACTGGCCGTCGGCCAGCAGCGATTCGCCTAACTCGGCCAAGGCTTGGGGATGGCGGCGCTGGGCCTCGTTTTTCAGATACGCCTGGAACATGCGGGCGGCGCTTGCGTAGTCTTGCCCTTGCAAATATGAAGTGGCCGCGTTCCATAATTGATCGGTGAACGTCTTGTTGGCAGGCAGCGTCTTTGCCAGTTTGGCATAACACGTTCCGGCGCGGCGGAACTGTTCGCGGCCCAGACGGCGAATGGATTCGGCCTTGTTGCGGGGCCCCTTATCGGCCTGGTTGAGCAATGTCTGTCCCCAAACTCCGTGCGCCTCGGCCTGGAACAACAGCGATTGATCGACGGAGAGCAAGGGCTGCATCATGCGGATTATTTGCAGGGCGAATTCG
The DNA here is from genome assembly GCA_049516935.1 of Thermoguttaceae bacterium. Taxonomy (GTDB): domain Bacteria; phylum Planctomycetota; class Planctomycetia; order Pirellulales; family Thermoguttaceae; genus JBEKIK01. The sequence goes on along the minus strand of JBEKSO010000090.1, from coordinate 390 downwards.
AATTTCTGGGCGCCCAGGTAATGCTGATAGGCCGCCAAAATGCCTGATTTCAGTTGGTCCAGAGAGATCCAGGGGTTGTTGTATGTCGCCGTGTCGGCAATGCCGCCGAGCACGCGGCGATACTCGCCCAGGGCGTCGATGTCGCGGCCCAGCCGGCGGTAAAGTTCGGCCCCCTGGAAACCGGCGGCGAGGCCTTCGGGCGTATCGGGGCATAAGTTGAAAGTCCGCATGAATTGTTGCAATGCGGCCTGGTCGTCCCCTAATTCCAAATAACACAAACCGGTCAAATACATGGCCTGTCTTGCGGCTTTGCCTCCGCCGGTGTCTTGACCCAGGGCAAAACGGAAAGTTTGGATTGCCTGCTGGAGTTTTCCCCCCGCCTTTTGTTGG
>JBEKSO010000089.1:0-11496 GCA_049516935.1 Thermoguttaceae bacterium | reverse complement strand
ATGAACAAGTATGAATACGCCTGCAGCATCGCCGCCAGCCTGGCTTACTTGCTCCTCAGGCAGCAAGACGCCGTGGGCTGCGTGGCCTTCGACGACGCCGTGCGCATGACCGTGCCTTTAAGGACCAAGCGGAATCATCTCGATTCGATACTGCAGGCGATGGAGATCTGCTCGCCGCGGAGTAAAACAAACCTCCACCAAATTCTCCGCAACGTGGCCGAAAACTATCCCCGCCGCGGTTTGATGGTGCTGGTTTCGGACCTGCTGGTTGGGCGGGAAGGATTGTTCCAGGGGCTGAGACTGTTGCGCAGCCGCGGCCATGACATATTGATATTTCACGTCCTCGACGACGACGAATTGGACTTCCCCTTTACCGGCCCCACGCGTTTCGAGGGCATGGAAACCACGGATCAGCTTCGCTGCAACCCCCGCGCGCTAAGGGAAGGATATTTGACGGCTCTCGATGGCTATCTGGAGGAAGTCCGCCTGGGTTGTACGCGGCATCAGGCCGACTATGTGCAATTGCGCACCAGCCAGCCCCTGGATGCCGCCCTGGCTGCTTATTTGAGCAACCGCCTGGGGAAACAAAGAAAATAAAAACAAATGTTCCCACGCAGGAGCATGGGAACGAGATGAAATAATGTTCTTAAGCCCACGGGTTGCAACCCGTGGGCTTGGCTTGATTTAACATACTTGAAATAACATGCCGACTTTTGTTCATCCGTTGCTGCTTTGGGGACTGCCGATCATCGGCTTGCCGGTGTTGATCCATCTGATTAACATGATGCGGCATCGCCGAGTGGAATGGGCGGCAATGGAATTCTTGATCGCAAGTCAAAAAAAGCATCGCACTTGGATTCTTCTTAAACAATTTCTTTTGTTGCTCATGCGGATGGCGGCAATCGCGGCCATCGTTTTACTGGTTGCGCAGCCGCTGTTGCGTCATTATTGGGGCAGTCTCATGGGCGGAACGAAAACGCATCATGTAATTCTGCTGGACGACAGCTTTTCCATGTCCGATCACTGGGATGACACCTCCGCCTTTGCCGAGGCCGAGCGGGTGATCGAACGCATTGCCGCGGAGGCCGCCCGGCACGTGCAACCGCAGGTCTTCACGTTGCTGCCTTTCTCGCATGCGCGGCGACATAGTTCCGCGCGGAACGACATGATCGGTTATCGCCTGGGCAACGATTTCGCCGGCAAATTGACCGAGACGCTGAAAAAAATCGAGGTTTCGCAAACCGATGCCGGACCGGCCGAGGCCTTGCGGGCTGTCAATCAGTTGTTGGGCGAGCCCGAGGACGAGCGGCGGATTCTGTACGTCATTTCCGACTTCCGCTCGAAAGATTGGAACGATCCGGCGGAAGTGAAAAAATTGCTGCAAGAATGGCAAACCGCAGAGACCGAAATAATTCGACTTGTCAATTGCATCGATCAAGCGCGTCCGAATTTGGCCGTCGCCTCTCTCAAGCCGGAAGAAGGGATCCGCGCTGCAGGCGTGCCGTGGTTCATGGACGTGGCTGTCGCTAATTTCAGCAACACGCCGGCCAAAGACGTGTCGGTGGCCCTGGGCGAAGACGGCCGCGTGCGCCCGCCGGTCATCTTTCCGGAAATTCCGCCGGGCAAGACCGTGAAAGAGCGGTTCCAAGTGAGTTTTCAATCGGAGGGATCGCACGAGATCACCGCACGGCTGGAAAGCGACGCCGTGGCCGCGGACAACTATCGGTTTTTCACGATCGATCTGCCCAACGACGTGCCCCTGCTGATGGTCGACGGCGACGTGCAAGCCCGGGATGCCCAATTTCTGAATTGGGCCGCGGCCCCGGGCGGATCGGTGCGCACCGGATTACGCCCGCAATTGGAAACACCCCGATTTCTCAGTCAAAAACCCCTGCAAGGTTTTGCGGCCCTCATGCTGGCGAACGTCGACCGGTTGGATAAGTCGGCGGTCAAGGCATTGAAACAATACGTGGCGGCGGGCGGCGGGGTGGCATTCTTCCTGGGCGAGCAATGCCAGGCAAAATTTATCAATGATGAATTGTACCGCGGCGGCAAAGGACTTTTTCCCCTGCCGCTTAAAGGACCGGCCGAACTGCCCATCGATCGGCTGGAAACCGCCCCGGACGTGCAGGTAGACAAGCATTTTATATTCCGCATATTCGCCGAGCGGAGGAACACCTTTTTACAGACGGTGATGGTGCAGCGTTATTTTGCCGTGCCCGAGGATTGGCGGCCTGAGGCCGATTCGACCGTCCGAGTAGTCGCCCGGCTTCGCAACGGCGCGCCGCTGGTGGTCGAACAGAGATTCGGCAAAGGGCGGGTGGTGGTGTTTTTGACAACCGCGGCGCCGACCTGGAATAACTGGGCGCGAAATCCGAGTTTTGTAGTAGTCATGCAGGATTTGCAGGCCTACTTGTGCCAACGCGACTCCGCCAACGATACGCGGATTGTCGGGGAACCCTTGGAGTTGACGCTCGATCCGGCAAAATACCGGGCTCAAGTCCGTTTCGTCACTCCGCGTGAAGGCGCATCGCCCACTGCCACTGTCGATGCGACGCCAAATGTCCAGGGGAAACTATCCGTTGCGCTTAACGAAACCGACGCAAGCGGCATTTATGAGGCCCGGCTAACACGCGGTGATAATTCCACCGAGATTCGCCGCTTTGCTTTTAACGTGGATCCGGCCGAGGGCGACCTGGCAGCCTTGGACAAGGGCCAATTAGCCGAGCGGTTAAAGGGATTGAAGTATGAATATGAGCAGGCCTCGATGTTCCAATCGGCGACCGATGAAATGGCCGGGTACGATCTGAGCGATGTCATTTTGTACGCACTGGTGTCGTTGCTTTTGCTTGAGCAGATTCTTGCCTGGTCGGCCAGCTATCATCCCAGCGCCTCACGCGTGGTCCCTACAGAGCCGGGCCGTGTCGGCCCGGAAACGCCGCGATTGGCGGGAGGAGCACAATGATTCACGACTGCCTGCCGCTTATGGCCCAGGGCGTTTCCCGCACAACCTTTGAATGGGGACGAATACAATCCAATTCCGATTGGATTCTGCCCGTCGGCATATGCCTGGCGATAATGCTATTCGTGCGATACATGTATCGGCGCGACGCAATTGAACTGCCGATGTTCCTGGGTTGGATTCTGACCGCTTTAAGGACCGCCGCATTCCTCGGACTTCTGATTATGTTCTTGCAGCCTCATTGGCGACAGGAACGCGAAATGCTCCGCAACTCCAAGGCAGTATTGCTCGTGGATACAAGTTTGAGCATGGGACTTGGCGCGGGCGATTTGGCGCCGCTCAAGACGCCGGCCGTCAAGCAGGGCGCGGAGCAAAAGCCGGTTGAGGCGTCTTCCGGCGCCGACAGCCGTTTGCATCAAGTGGCGTCGATGATAGAGGAGACCGATTTTCTTGCACAGCTTCGAAAAAAACACGATGTTTCGATATACCAGTTTAATGACGATCTGAAAACCGACCGCGCAGTGACGTTAAACAAGCTTGCGGAATCCGATGCCGGCAAGAACTCCGCCGGCGCAAAGCCGCCGGACGAAAATAAAACCGATTCCGGCGAAAAGGAAAGCGCGAATCCCGAAACGCCGCCCGATTGGGAAAAAATCCTTGCTCCTTCCGGCACGGAAACCCGCCTGGGGCAAGCCATGCGGGATTTGATCCAGAAGGAACGAGGCTCGACGCTGGCGGGAATCGTGCTTTTTAGCGACGGCGGCCAAAATGCCGGCATTTCGCCCGAGGCAGCCGTGGAATTGGCACGGGAAGCCAAAACGCCCATCTTTACAGTAGGGCTGGGTTCCGACAAACAACCCAAGAATGTGCGCGTAAGCGACTTGACTGTTCCAGCCCGCGCGTATCCGGGCGACCGCTACACAATAACGGGTTTTCTCCAAGCCAGGCACATGGCGGGCCAGGTGGTTACTGTGCAGGTTCTTTCCCGTCCCGCCGGAGCAAAGGCCGCCGATGAAGGCACGGGCAAGGTGCTCGATACCCAACAAGTCACGCTCGGCGCGGACGGTGAAATCGTGCCGGTCAAGTTCGAATTGACGCCCGAAGAACTCGGACGCCGGACCATCTGTTTCCGCGTCCAAGATCCGGCCGGAGATCAAAATCCGCGCGACAACTTCCGCGAGGCCGAAATCGAAATCGTCGATCGTAAAAATCATATCTTGCTCTTTGCCGGCGGGCCGATGCGCGATTATCACTTTCTCCGCACGCTGTTGTATCGCGATCGGTCGACTACGCTCGACGTGCTGTTGCAGACCGGCCGGGAAGGGATGTCGCAGGAGGGAAAAATCCTCGACAAATTCCCTTCCACTCGGGAAGCCATGTACGATTACGATTGCATTGTGGCCTTCGATCCGGACTGGCAGGCGCTTAGCGCCGAACAGGTCGAATTGCTGGAAAACTGGGTCGCCGACCAGGGGGGCGGCTTGATCCTGGTGGCCGGGCCGATTTACACCGCCGCCGCCATAAACGGCTGGACGCAAAACCGGGCCATGGCGCCCATCCGCAATTTATATCCCGTGGAATTTCCCCGCCGTTTGACTTCGGCCGAAAGCGGCGCGTATGCCACGCCGGACCCCTGGCCTTTGGATTTCACGCGCGAGGGCTTGGAAGCCGATTTTCTCATGCTGGGCGATTCGGCAACGGCGGGCCGCCGGGCATGGACCGACTTTGCCGGCGTTTATAGTTATTGCCCCGTTCGAAAGGCAAAACCGGGCGCCGCCGTTTACGCCCGATTTTCCGATCCTCGCGCGGCCGAAGGCGGCGAACAACCGGTGTACATGGCCGGACAATTTTACGGATCCGGAAGGGTGTTTTACCTGGGCAGCGGTGAAATGTGGCGGCTCCGCGCAGCGGACGAGGCCTACTTCGAACAGTTCTATACAAAACTGATCCGCCACGTTACACAAGGCCGGTTATTGCGAGGTTCCAGTCGCGGGGTGCTGCTTACCGGACAGGATCGCTATTTGCTGGGCAATTCGGTCGAGGTCCGCGCACAGTTGATGAATTCCCGCCTCGAACCGCTTGCCGCCGCGGGGGTCGAGATGCAGATCTTTGCGCCGGACGGGAAGATGCAAGGTCTCATGCTGCGGCCCGATCCCACAAGACAGGGAACCTATCAAGGCCAATTTCCCGTCGCTCTCGAGGGCGCATATCGCCTGGAACTCACCGTGCCCGAAAGCGATAATGAACGCCTTATTCGCCGTATCTCGGCGAGGTTGCCGGAATTGGAGCGGGAAAATCCGCAACGCAACGATGCACTGCTCAGCCAGATCGCCCGCCAGACCGGGGGAAAATATTACGTCGGCGTGGATGCAATTTTCCGAGGCAAATCCCCGCTGGCCGAACTGCTGCCGGACCGCACCAGCGCAATCATCCAAACCGAGGCGCCTGATCCGCAATGGGAAGAAACCTGGCTGCGATGGATGATGATCGCACTGTGCGGGGTGTTGTGTTTGGAATGGTTGACGCGAAGGTTGGCAAAATTGGCATGATACGATCAAACCGCTTGCGGTTTCGCGATAGGACAACCCCCGTGTATGTACGGGGGCTAAATGAATTTGACAATAGTGCAATACGAAAAAACAATTCGATAAAAATGATAATTGCCAATCGCCCCCAACTTGTTCCCGCCGTTAAGACGCTGCTGGGCACTATGCGGCGCCGCGTCCGGCGATACGTCTGGGCCGAGGGGATTGCCAACGGCCTGGCATGGTTGGGAGCGGCGTTTTGGATCAGCCTGGCCGTCGATTGGTTCTTTGAACCGCCGGTTTTGGTTCGCATTCCGATTTTCTCCGCGGCTGTCGGAGTGCTTACGGTCATCTTGATACGGCAGATAGGACGCCGGGCCTTCGTGCCGCTTACGGACGGCAACATGGCAACCGTGCTGGAGCGGCGTTTCCCGCAACTAAACGACAGCCTTCTTACGTCTGTGGTCCTCTGCGGTCGGCAAGAGGGACAGGCGGACTGCAATGCGGAAATGCTTTCCCTCGCCTGCCAAGACGCCGCGGTGCGGATTCAAACCGTGCGGATCGACAAAGTTTTCAATACCCGTCCTTTGCGCAACAGCGCCATGGCAGGTGTTTTGTTGATTTTCAGCATGTTGATGTTCGGCATTGTTTTTCCCAATGCTTTTGCCGTCTGGGCGCGGCGAAGCCTGGGTTTTTCCCCGGAACTATGGCCTCGAATGACGCGATTGGAGATCGACGGTTTCCCAGGCGGCGTGCGCAAAGTCGCCCGGGGTTCGGACGTGGATATCGCCGTTCGGGCCGACACTTCCATGCCCAGGGTTCCAAAGGTGGTCGAAATTCGATATCGCGAGGAGGGCGGAGTCCACGGCCGTGCCGCGATGAACCGCGTGGGCGCGGCCGATCCATCGAAGGATCGCTACCAGGAATTCGCCTACACCCGGCGCAACGTGCTTTCGCCGATCCGTTTCGATGTTTACGGGGGCGATTATTGCATCAGCGGCCAGATGATCGAGGTCGTGGATAATCCCACCGCCGCCTTGACGCTGGATTGTGAATTCCCCGCTTATATCAATCGCCAGCCGCGAAGCCTGCCGGTGGCCGGCGCGATGTCGCTGCCGCAAGGCTCGCGGATTACTATCCGCGGAGTTGCGAATAAAGAGTTGGTTCGCGTGCAAATCGATGCGGCCGCCGATGATAATACCGCATCGCCGCCGCGTTTTATCGAGGGCAAAGATCTTACGGCCGACCGCCGGGGATTTAATTACAAGCTGGAATCGCTGGATAAAGACACCACGCTTTTGTTTACGCTCCTCGACGGCGACGGCATTAAGAACCGCGAGCCGATCCGCTTGGGTCTGGCGGCGGTTGCCGACCAGGCGCCGCAAGTCGCCGCCCAACTGGACGGCATCGGCACGGCCGTCACTCCGCAGGCCCGCGTGGGAGTCGCCGGCCGAGTAACCGACGATTACGGCATCGGCCGAGTTTGGTTCGAACACGCTGTCGATCAAGATAAGTACGAAAGCACGACGATCGACGCGCCGAACGGCCATCCCTCTGAGTATAAATTGGATCCCCGCGTGGCCGCAATGGAGGTCCGCGATTTGAAACTCAAGCCGGGCCAAAAGCTTTTTCTAACCGTCAAGGCGGCCGATCTGTGCAGTTTGGGAAAAGGCCCCAACATCGGCGCCGGCGAACGCTGGTTGCTGGACATAGTTACCCCCGATCAACTGCAAATGATGCTCAAGGCCCGCGAACTGGTGCTGCGGCAGCGATTCGAGGCCGTAATCCAAGAGACCACCGAGACCCGGGATCTGCTCGTGCGCATGGACTTTTCCGAAGTGAATTCGTCGAACGAGCCTGCTGCGGGAAGTCAAGATAATGAAAATATAAACGGCAAGCCCGATTCGGGCGATAAACCCCAAAATGCCGCCAAGGCATCCAGGCCCGGCAGCGAACCGGATGACGAACCAGGCGAGCAACGATCGGCCGATTCCCCCGAGCGGAGGCTTGCCTTGCAGATGCTGCGGGTCCAACGGACGCTTACCAATTGCCGCAAAAATGCCCAAGAAACCCTGGGAGTGGCCGAGGCCATCGACGACATCCGCATGCAATTGCTCAATAATCGCATCGATACCGAGGAACTCAAGGAACGCTTGCAGTCGGGCATTGCCGATCCGCTCAAGAAAATCGGCGGGGAAATGTTTCCGGAATTGGAACGCCGGCTGGACACCCTGCAAACGGGACTGGAGGACGCGAAAATAGCTCCGGCGGCTCGCGATAATGCAAATAAACAGGCCGACGCCGTCCTGCTTTCCATGCAGCACGTGCTTGACCGGATGATAGAATTGCAGGATTATAATGAGATGGTGGAAATGCTCCGTGATATAATTAAGATGCAAGATCAATTGCGCCAACAAACCGAACAGCGCAACAAGCAAAAAATTCGCGATCTGTTAAAGGAGTAAAAGGTGGCTGCCTACAACCGATCAAAAAGTCCCCTCTCCCTTTGGGAGAGGGCTAGGGTGAGGGCTAAAACAGCGTTTTTGCTTGCTGCGATTGTTGGATTGTTGAACTTTTGTGTATTTGATTCGTTGCCGGCATACGCGCAAATTGAAAAGGCGAGCCAGGCCAAGGATGAGAAAGCCGATTCGCCGAGCGAAAAGGCGGCGCCGGAATCGCCGAAAGAAAAGCCGGCCGCGGGCGCTGCTTCGGCCGATAAACTCGCCCTGGAAGAGCAACGCATCGCCGATAAATACAAACATCTCGAAGAAGTCATGCTGCAGATGGCCGAACTAAGCGCCCAGACCGATCCGCGCCGTGCGGCCTTGCTGAAAAAGGCCATTGCGCAGAGCAAGGAACAACTTATCGAGGTAAGAATCGAGCGCTTGATGGAGTTTTTGGAAAAGGATCAGCTTTCCAGGGCAATTGAAAACCAAACCCAGCTCGACCAGGACCTGCGCAGTCTGTTGGAAATGCTTCTAAGCGAAAATCGGGCCAAGCGCATCCAGTCGGAAAAGGCCCGGATTCGCGATTATCTCAAGCGGCTTAGTAGTATTTTAAAACAAGAGAAGGACGTGCAAGCCCGGACCGCCGACCGCGATGATCCGAAACTGCTCGCCGGGCAACAGGGAAAAATCGCCGAAAAAACTGGCGGCCTGGCCAAGGATATTCAGACTAATGAAGAAGGCGATAGTCGGAAGTCGGAAGGCGAGAGCAAGAAAACCGAAAACGGAGAAAAGAAAACCGAAGGCGGAGAAAAAAAGTCGGAAGGCGGGGAGAAGAAGCCGGAAAACGACAATAATAAAATGGAAGGCGGGGAAGGAAAGCCGGAAAGTGGAGAGGGAAAATCCCCGGACGATAAAAATAAAAGCCAACCACAAAAGCAAGGCGAAGGCCAGCCAAGCGAAGGCCGGCAAGGTGGAAATCAGGCGCAGCCACAAGGGCCGGAACCGTCCGGCGAGGATCAACAAGGCAATCCGGCCCGCAAACGGCTCGAGACCGCGCAAAAACGCATGGACGAGGCCAAGAAAAAACTGGAAAAAGCCCAGCACGAAGGGGCCGCAAAAGATCAGGAAGAGGCCGTCAAGGAATTGGAACAAGCCAAGGCCGAGTTGGAACAAATTTTGCGTCAACTTCGCGAAGAGGAAGTCCAGCGGGTGCTGGCCATGCTCGAGGCCCGATTCCGCAAGATGCTGGAAATGCAACGCGACGTGTACGATGGAACGGTGCGCCTGGATAAAATTCCCCAGGCCCAGCGCACGCATAACCATGAAATCGAGTCCAGCCGCCTTAGCGGCAAGGAAATGCAGATAGTCGTCGAGATCGACAAGACCCTGCTTATATTGCGCGAAGACGGCACCACGGTGGCGTTCGCCGAGGCCGCCGATCAAATGCGGGGCGACATGCAACAGGTTGTCGATCGGCTTTCCCAGGCAAAGGTCTCCCAGGTCACCCAAGGCATCGAACTTGATGTCATCGCCACCTTGGAGGAAATGATCGACACATTGAAAAAAGCGCAAAAAGATTTGGAAAAAAATCAAAATAAACCCAGGCCGCAAAGCGGGCAGGAAGATTCGCCCCTGGTCGATAAACTGGCCGAACTGAAGATGATTCGGGCATTGCAGATGCGCATCAACACCCGCACCGAGCGATATTCAAAACTGGTGGAAGGCGAACAGGCCGAAAATGCCGAACTGGTCGACGCCCTTAAGCGACTTGCCGAGCGCCAGCAGCGGGTCTACCGGGTGACACACGATTTGTCGTCGGGGAAAACGGAATGAAAAATCACTTAATCCTGTTGCTAATTGTAATAGCCGTTCAAGCGCTGCTTTGTACGGCGTCATCGATTGCGCAATCGACCGATGCGGCGGGCAAAACTCAAGACTGGAAAACCCCGTCGATGGATTCGGTCAAATCCAAGGCCATGGATTGGCTTAAGGAAAGCAGTGCCGATGCGACTGTTCTGGCAAGGGCCGAGGAAATATGGGCTCCTGCTTCCGGGCAAACCAAAGAAGAAGATCTTCTTGCACGACTGGCGGCCACATTCGCCTTGGCAGATGCGAATTCGCAAAAGTTGGCGGCTTTATGCTCGCAGCCCCGCGCCGGCCTGGTATTGCCCGGCCAGGCGTGGCTCGGTGATCCGCAGACGCCGGCTTTTGTCGCCCATAACATGCGGTTGTTCTACGCGCGGTGGCTGGTCCAGGAATTATTGTTCGAAGAGGCCCGGGACCAGCTTTCCGGCTTGGAACCTTCGGACGTGGCGGCTCCGGCAACCTTGCTTTTTTATCAAAGCGTGGTCTATCATAAATTATTGGAAAAGGAATCCGGGTTGAAAACACTAGACGCATTGCTGGGCGAGGCCGCGGCGAGTCCGCGGCGATACGTGGCGGTCGCCCAGTTGATGCGGGACGATCTTGACGGTCTTGATGAAGAATCGCTCGATCATATCGCCCGGCGCATGGACGACATCCGCCGGCGGCTGGATCTTGGCCGGTCCGGCCCGAAAGTGCGCAAAGTTGAAGACGGCGTGATCGAATCGCTCGACAAAATCATAAAGAAAATCGAAGATCAGCAGCAACAGCAGCAGCAATCGGCCGACAGCGGCAATACGCTGCGTCCCGCCAATCCGGCCAAAGACAGCGTGCCCATGGGCGGAAAAGGACCCGGCGACGTGACCAAGCGCGATGTCGGATCGGAAAGCGACTGGGGCGATCTTCCGCCCAAGGAGCGCGAAGAGGCCCTGCAGCAAATCGGCCGAGACTTTCCTTCGCACTATCGCGATGTGATTGAGCAATATTTTAAAAGACTGGCCTCGGAAGGGGGCGATTAGGGGAAAGGATGATGGATGAAGGATGCGGGATCCAAACCGCTTGCGGTTTCGCGATGAACAATGATAACTTACAACTAATAACTAAAAACATACATGTGGCACATCATTTTTTGTTTATTTCTGACCGGCGCGGCGCCCACGTTTGACGTGCAAACCCTCGATGGCCGGGTCGTTTCGGGTTCGCTTACGGAATTGACGGCCGACCGGTTGACCGTGGAAACGTATTCAGGCAAGGTATTTCTGGAAACCGAAAAACTGTTGGAGGTGTCGCTTAAATACAAACCTGCCGCATCGGCCCAGCCGCCCGGCGCTTGGATCGAACTGACCGACGGCTCCACGATTGTCGCCAGGCAATACACGATACGCGGCGACCAGGCCGTGATTACGCTCCTCGATGACGAGGTCCTGGAAACACCCGCCCGATCGATCCGCAATGTTCGATTGCAGCATGTGTCTGAAGCCATGATAGAGCAATGGTCGCAGATATTGACTAATAAACTCGACGGCGATGTGCTCGTGGTGCGCAAGGGCGATAACCTGGACTATCAGCAAGGCGTGCTGGGCGACATAAACGCCGAAATCGTGCGATTCCGACTCGACGGCGAAGATCTGCCCATCAATCGCGCGAAGGTGTACGGGTTCGTATATCGGCATCCGTCCATCGAGATATCGACCGGCCC